>CAMYON010000063.1:14922-26253 GCA_947260025.1 uncultured Gammaproteobacteria bacterium | reverse complement strand
TTGCTGGGTGTAATGGCCAACGCCGAGGGATACGTATCAGGTGAGTCATCGGTTGAAATTCATCGTCCCAATCGATACGTGGTGATAACGCGATGGACTGACGAAGCGGCCTGGAATCGCTGGTGTCAATCCAGTGAACGGCAGGAGTTATTAAATGCAATCCGGCCATTCTTACTCAAGGAGGAAAAATTTACCTTACTGAAACAACTCAGTATGCACCGCGACAAGTGGACTAAGTAAACTGCAGCACACTACTGCCCGGAACAAGACCCTGCCAATGTATCCGTAACCAGGTTTTATGTTCGGCTCGGTAATGTGTTTTCGTGGCCGTCCGACCTGCCGCCATGACGCAATACTTGATTTTTTGAGGATCATGCGGGTGGCGTCCTGCTGCCAGCATGATAAAATTGCCGCCAAGTCAGCTGGATAATCGCTGGTTCCGACCGGAACTGGAGGAAAGTCCGGGCTCCGCAGGGCAGGGTGCCAGATAACGTCTGGGGGACGTGAGTCCACGGCCAGTGCAACAGAAAGTATACCGCCAGCTTCGGCTGGTAAGGGTGAAATGGTGCGGTAAGAGCGCACCGCGCGGCTGGTAACAGCAGCGGCAGGGTAAACCCCACCCGGAGCAAGACCAAATAGGAAAACTATGGCGCGGCCCGCGTCGTTTTCGGGTTGGTTGCTTGAGATCGGGAGGCGACTTCCGGTCCAGATGAATGATTATCCTCGACAGAACCCGGCTTACAGGCTGACTTACCTATATAAAAGCGAGCGTTACCCTCTATCGATCGTGAAAGTGCTCCCGCTGCGGGATCTTTCTGGATAGAGGGTAACAATCCTGGTTATTGCGTTCCCTCGTTCGTTAAATTGAAGCGCCCGGAAGCTTCAAATTTTGTGCAAAATCGCACAAAATTCCTCATAACTTAATGTATTACTTTAAGTAGATTTGCTAAGTAACAGATTTGAATGGCTTATTCTTGGACTTGTCGTAGGAGTTCAAGCTAAGTTGTTGACGTTGTTGGGAAAACGCATGGATTTCGGGGCCTTTTTTACTTGACTTGTGGCGAAAATAAGCCATATTGTGTCTTCAAGTGGGTAAAAGTGTCACAAAGTGGCATATAACGGGTTTAACGTGCGCAAATTTAGAGGGGTTTCCAATCTCAGTTTGGACGCGAAGGGGAGAATTGTTCTTCCCGCGCGTTATCGTGAGCGCCTGGCAGAATTCTGTCACAGCCAGCTCATCGTGACGATCGATACCGACCAGCCCTGCCTGCTGATCTACCCGTTGCCCGAATGGGAATTGATCGAAGAAAAGATCGAGGCGCTGCCGAGTTTCAATCCCACCACGCGCCGCATCCAGCGACTGTTGATCGGTCATGCGACCGAGGTCGAGGTCGATGCCAACGGGCGCATGCTGTTATCCAATCCGCTGCGAGACTACGCGCAGCTCGGTAAAAAGGTGGTATTGATAGGGCAGGGCAAGAAGTTCGAGCTCTGGGACGAGACGCTGTGGAACGAGCGTATGGAATCCTGGCTGGGTGACGGCAGTGGCGACGAAATGCCGGTAGCACTCGCGGAGTTGACGCTATGACCGCAGCGCATGCGCCGGTGCTGCACCAGGAAGTCATCGAGGGACTTGCGATTCGGCCCGATGGTAACTACGTTGACGGCACCTATGGTCGTGGCGGCCACGCACGCTCGATCCTTGCGGCACTCGGCGAGCAGGGGCGTCTGATCGTAATGGACCGCGATCCACAGGCAATTGCCGATGCCCGGGAGTCACTCGGGACGGACAGCCGCGTTACCATCATCCATGACGATTACGCCAACCTGCGGGCGCAGGTCGGCGAGCTTGAGTTGCTGCAACAAATCGATGGCATTCTGCTGGATCTCGGCGTTTCGTCACCGCAGCTGGACGACCCCGAGCGCGGTTTCAGTTTTCAGCGTAACGGACCGCTCGACATGCGCATGAATCCGGAGTCGGGGCAATCGGCGGCGGAGTGGCTGGCGCAGGCGGAAGAAGCCGAGATTGCGCGAGTGTTGTGGGAATTCGGCGAAGAGCGCCAATCGCGGCGCATCGCGAGAAAAATCGTCGCGACCCGTGAGCGCCAGCCGATCGAAGATACGGCAAGCCTGGCCGCGCTCATTAGCGCTATCCTGCCACGCCCGAAAAACAATCGCCATCCGGCGACCCGCAGTTTTCAGGCGATTCGAATTTATATCAACCAGGAATTGTCGCAGCTGCAGCAACTGCTCGAGTCGGTGCTGGATGTGCTCAGGATTGGGGGGCGCTTGCTGGTAATCAGCTTTCATTCGCTCGAGGATCGCCTGGTCAAGCGATTTTTCAAATCGCATAGCAGCCGCGTCAAGCTTCCGCGCGGCCTGCCGTTGCGCGATAGCGAGCTCGAAACCATGATCCCGCTAAAACTCGTCGGCAAAGCAATCAAGGCCGGTGCAAGCGAATTATCCTCAAACCCGCGCGCCCGCAGCGCGGTGCTGCGTATTGCCGAGCGAGCCGCCTGATGGATAGTAAACTGTGGTTATCCCTGCTGTTGACCCTGGTTATCGGCAGCGCACTGACCGTGATTTACGTGAAGCATCAAAGCCAGGTACTGTTTGCCGATTTGCGCAGCATACAGAAACAGCAAGATCAGCAGGCTATCGAATGGGGCCGACTGCAGCTACAGAACACGACCCTGGCCACCCATAGCAATGTCGAATCCAGGGCGCGCAAGGATCTAAAAATGCAGCTGCCCGAAGACGTCGAGCTGGTGCGTTTAAAATGAAGGGCGGGGCAAGCGAGGAGCGCGAACAGCGGCAGGCGGTTTTCCTGGGTGCACGCCACTATTTCGTGCTGCTGGTATTGATCGCGCTGCTGTCCGGCCTGGTCGCGCGCGCGCTTTACCTGCAGATTGTCGAGCAGGATTTTCTTGCCAGCCAGGGCGTGCAGCGCCAGATACGCACCATCGAAACCCCGGCCTATCGCGGTGCGATCCTTGATCGTTCAGGTACTCCGCTGGCGATCAGCACTCCGGTTGATTCGGTCTGGGTTAACCCGCAGGAAATTCTCGGCAATCTCGCCGCGCTCAAACAGGTGTCCGGCAAGCTCGATCTCGACTATCGCGATACCGTGACCATGCTGAAGCAGCGCGCCAATCGCGAGTTCGTGTACCTGAAGCGTCAGCTCGAACCGGATTTCGCGCGTTCGGTAGCTGCCGATATCGACGGTGTCTACCTGCAGCGTGAATACCATCGCTACTATCCAGCCGGCGAGGTGGTTTCGCACCTGGTAGGTTTTACCGACATCGACGACCAGGGACAGGAGGGGCTCGAGCTGATTTACCAGGACTGGTTGCGCGCTCAACCCGGCAAGCGGCGAGTGATTCGTAATCGTCGCGGCGAGGTCGTCGAAGAACTGGCGCAGGTAAAGGCGGCCAGCTCTGGTAACGACGTTTACACCAGCATCGACATGCGATTGCAGTATATTGCCTACCGCAGCCTGGCGCGCGCTATCAAGTACCATGCGGCGAAGGCCGGCTCGGCGGTGTTGCTCGACGCACGCAGCGGCGAGATCCTGGCGATCGTCAATCAACCGTCCTACAACCCGAACCGACGTACTTCGATGGCGACCAGCCAGTTGCGCAACCGCGCGTTGACGGATGTCTTCGAACCGGGTTCGGCGATCAAACCCTTTACCCTCGCGGCGGCGCTCGATCACGGTCGCTACCACCGCGGCAGCAGCATCGATACCTCGCCGGGTTACATGATGGTCAGCGGCCATGCGGTCAAGGATATTCGTAATTTCGGCGTGCTCGACCTGCCCGGCATCCTGCGTAAATCGAGCAACGTGGGTGCCTCGCGCATCGCCATGTCTATGGAGCCGGAAGAATTATGGCAAAGCTTCAGGGATTACGGCTTTGGCGAAGCCTCCGGTGTCTCCTTCCCCGGTGAATCCTCAGGCTATTTTCGTCACTTCGGCCAGTGGCAACCCCTCGATCATGCGACCATGGGCTTTGGCTACGGTATGTCGATGTCGATTACCCAGCTGGCGCGCGCCTATACGGTGATTGCCAACCAGGGGCGTCTGCTGGAACTGAGCCTGCTGCGCAAGGAGCCGGTAGCGACCCGCGGCAACGAGATATCGCGCCACGTCATGAAAGCCGCTACCGCGCAGCAGCTGCTGCAGATGATGGTCGAAGTGGTCGGACCCGAGGGTACCGCCCAGCAGGCCGCGGTGCCTGGTTACCAGGTGGCCGGTAAGACCGGTACCGCCAGGAAGAGTATCGATGGCGGCTATCAGGAAGACGACTACGTTTCGGTATTTGCCGGCATCGCCCCGGCCAGCAACCCGCGCCTGGTGATGGCGGTAATGATCGACGAACCGACCCAGAACGGTTACTACGGCGGTGTGGTCGCGGCGCCGGTATTCCAGGAAGTGATATCGAATGCGTTGCGCATCCTCGACATTCCGCCCGACGATCTGCCGACCCTGGCGCGCAACAAGGGCAAGGGGGGATGATGGCAAACGTTAAAATTCCCGGCATGTTCTTGCCGCAATTACTGGCTGGTTTTGCGCTGCATGATCCGGTGCCCGATATCAAGATCTGCAATATCGCCAGCAACAGTGCCCAGATTACCCCTGACTCGGCTTTCGTTGCGCTACCCGGGATTAAATCCAACGGCATCGATTACGCTATCGATGCGGTCAAGGCCGGCGCCGTGGTGGTAATCTACGATGCCAGCGATGAATATAGTCTCAGTCGTATACCGCTGCTGCGTAAGCAGGTCGATACCTGCTGGGTCGGAGTGGATCAACTGGAGCGCGCCAACGGGCATATCGTAAGTCGCTTCTTCGGCGATCCGGGCCGCGCGATGACCATCGTGGGTATTACCGGTACCGACGGCAAGTCCAGCGTCACCCATCTGGTAACACAGGCCCTGACGCGCATCGGCAAGAGTTGCGCCAGTATCGGTACGCTGGGCTACGGCATAGCCAACGAACTGACGCCCGACAGCCTGACGACGCCCGACGCCGTCAGCCTGCAGTCACGGCTGTTCCAGTTCCAGCAGCAGCGTTGCGAATACGTGGTAATGGAAGTTTCGTCGCATGCGCTCGAGCAATTTCGCGTCAACGGCTGTGATTTTGATATCGCCGTGTTGACTAACCTCGGGCGCGATCATCTGGATTATCACGGCAGTCATGAAAGCTATGCCGCCGCCAAGGCAAGGCTGTTCCACGAGTTCGAGCTCTCCGGTCGCGTGGTCAACGCCGACGACGCCTTCGGTGCTAGCTTAAGCCAGGCGGTCGACCAGGATTCGCTGTACCGCTATTCGGTGCTTAGTGATGCCGGGCGCGGGGCCGAAGTCAGGCTGAAATCCTGTGAACTAACCGCCAACGGGCAGAATGTCTGTGCAATTACTCCGCTCGGAGAAATCACCGCGGTAACCGCGCTGATCGGTCGTTTTAACGTTGAGAATACGCTCGCCTGTATCGCCACGCTGGTTGCCCTGGGGCTCGATTACAGCCAGCTGGAGATCGCGGTCAAGGACCTGAAACCGATTCCGGGACGCATGGAAAAATTTAACGGCAGTCGCGGAATGGCCTCTGCGGTGATCGATTTCGCGCATACCGAGCAGGCTTTGCGCGCCTGCCTGACGGCCAGCCGGGAACATACTTCAGGCGAGCTGTGGTGCGTATTTGGCTGCGGCGGCGATCGCGACCAGGGCAAACGCAGCGGCATGGGCCGCGCGGTCGAGCAACTGGCGGATCGAGCCATTGTTACGGATGATAATCCGCGCAACGAATCACCCGAAAAGATCGTCAGTGAAATCCTGGCCGGGATGCAACACCCCGACCGAGCCTGCGTGGTACACAATCGGCAGGCCGCCATCGAATATGCGCTGTCGCAGGCCACCGCCGACGACCTGGTCGTGATCGCTGGCAAGGGGCACGAGCAAGAGCAAATCGTAGGCAACGAAAGGCGGCCGTTCAGCGACCGCCACGTGGTCGGCCGGATCCTGCAGGTGTCGCATGATTAGCCTGTCATTGACAACGCTGGCCGACATTCTCGGCGCAGATGCGAGTGGATTGCCGGAAATCGATTTTTCGGCCGTCACCATCGATTCCCGCCAGTCCTGCGAGGGCAAGCTGTTTGTCGCGATCAAGGGGACGAATTTCGATGGCCACCGCTTCGTCGATGCAGCCTATCGAAACGGCGCCGTGGCGGCCCTGGTGGAGCAGCGCCAGCAAAGCGATATCGTCCAGATCGAAGTGGCCGACTGTAAGCAGGCGCTCGGGCAGTTAGCCAATAGCTGGCGTCACAGTTGCGATCCCCGCGTGGTGGCGCTAACCGGCAGCAACGGCAAGACCACGGTCAAGGAAATGCTGCACCAGATTCTGGGGCGCGAGGCCTCGACGCTCGCAACCCGGGGAAACCTGAACAACGATATTGGCGTGCCGCTGACCCTGTTTGAACTGCAGCGGAGCCACCAGTTTGCGATTATCGAAATGGGTGCGAACCACCGTGGTGAAATTGCCAATCTGGCCGCGATTGCCGATCCCGATATTGTCTATGTCAACAACGTTGCAGCCGCTCACCTGGCGGGTTTTGGCGACGTGCAGGGTGTGATCGAGGCCAAGGGAGAGCTGTACGCTTACTGCGGCCCGGGACAAAGCGCCCTGTTCAACGCCGACGAGGTCGCCAGCGAGTACTGGCAAGGCATTTGCGCGGCGCAAACGCGGCTTAGCTGCGGTATCGATCAGGCGGCAGATGTCAAAGCCAGCTGGTCGTTGGTCGACGAAGCGTTGAGAGTCGAGTTCAGCTACCAGGGTAAGACCAGTGCCTGTGTGCTCGGTGTCCTCGGTGAGCATAACGCGCGCAACGCGCTGGCCGCGGTGTCGCTTGCGATCCTGGCCGGCATCGAATTCGAGGTCGCGGTGGCCAACCTGGAGGGGTTTTCAGGGGTCAAGGGCCGGCTGCAAATACTGCCCGGACCCGCGCGCAGCCGCCTGATCGACGATAGCTACAACGCCAATCCCGATTCGCTGGAGGCCGGAATCAAGGTCTTATGCGCGCTGCAGGGCTCGCCGTGGCTAGCGCTGGGCGATATGGGCGAGCTCGGTTCCGAGGCGGTCGATATGCATCGCGAGGCGGCACGTTTTGCGCGTGAACTCGGGATCGAAAAACTTTTCGGAATCGGTGAAATGAGCCGTATTGCGAGCCAGGAATTCGGCGCTTCAGGCTATTGCTTCGATTGCATCGAGGATATGGCGGAGGCGATCCTGTCACAGGTTCATCGGGACGTAAACTTGCTGGTCAAGGGTTCACGCGCCGCGGGAATGGAGCGGCTGGTCGCATTGCTGAAGCAAGCGGCTAACGAGGGAGAGACCAATGCTGTATAGCTTGTCGGAGTTTCTCACCCAGTACTACAGCGGATTCAACGTGTTTCAGTACCTGACGATGCGCACCATTCTGGGGGTGCTGACGGCACTCTTGATCGCGCTGATCGTGGGGCCGGTGATGATCAATTACCTGAGCAGTTACAAGATCGGGCAAAGCGTGCGCGACGACGGCCCGGAGAGTCATTTTTCCAAGGCCGGCACGCCGACCATGGGCGGTGCGCTAATCCTGGTAGCGATCGTAACCAGCACCCTGTTGTGGAGCGACCTGTCGTCGCGCTTCGTCTGGGTCGTGCTATTCGTCACCATTGGTTTCGGTATCATCGGCTGGATCGACGATTTCAAGAAGATCGTTTACGGCAATTCCAAGGGGTTGTCGGCCAGGTCCAAGTATTTCTGGCAATCCGTTATCGGCCTGAGCGCGGCGCTGGCGTTATTCAACACCGCCCAGTTCCCCATCGAGACCCAGCTTATCGTGCCGTTTATCAAGGACATACTGATCGACCTCGGCTGGTTTTACGTGGTGCTGTCTTACTTCGTTATCGTCGGCAGCAGTAACGCCGTCAACCTGACCGACGGGCTGGACGGGCTGGCGATTCTGCCCACCGTGCTGGTCGGCGGCGCGCTGGGCGTATTTGCCTACCTGACCGGGAACTTTAATTTTTCCAACTATCTCGGTATTCCCTACGTTCCGGGCGTCGGCGAAATGGTTGTATTCTGCGGCGCGCTGGTCGGCGCGGGTCTCGGTTTTCTCTGGTTCAACACCTACCCGGCGCAGGTTTTCATGGGCGACGTCGGCGCACTGTCGCTGGGCGCCGCGCTCGGCGTGCTGGCGGTGATCGTGCGGCAGGAACTGGTGCTCTTCATCATGGGCGGTATCTTCGTGGTCGAGACGGTCTCGGTCATGCTGCAGGTCGCTTCTTTCAAACTGACCGGCCGTCGCATTTTTCGCATGGCGCCGCTGCACCATCACTACGAGCTGAAAGGGTGGCCCGAACCGCGCATCATCGTGCGTTTCTGGATCATCACCGTGGTGCTGGTGCTGATCGGCCTGGCGAGTTTAAAGATTCGGTAATGCTACACGTGAGACAACAGTCGACAGCGCTTGCGGACGTCAACTACCTGGTAGTCGGGCTGGGTCTGACCGGTTACTCGGTGGCGGCTTACCTGCTGAAGCATGGTTACCGCTGCCGGGTTCAGGATACGCGCGAAATTCCGCCCTACCTGGGGCAATTGAAGGCGCGTTTCGAGGCGCTCGATTTCAATCCCGGACCGCTTGACGCCGGGTTGACCGCCTGGGCCGACGTCATCGTCGTCAGCCCGGGGCTTTCGGTGCGTCAGCCCGAAATCGAAGCGGCGACGGAACGCGGCAAGACCGTGCTCGGCGACGTGGAACTGTTTGCGCAGCTGGTGGACAAGCCGGTGATCGCGATCACCGGTTCCAACGGCAAGAGCACGGTCACCACGCTGGTCGGGGCAATGATCGAGCGCGACCGCAACAAGGTCGCGGTCGGCGGTAACATCGGGACCGCCGCGCTCGATCTGCTGGCCGAGAACCCGGATTATTACGTGCTCGAGCTATCCAGCTACCAGCTCGAGACCACGACCTCGCTGCGTCCCCGGGTCGCGGCCGTGTTGAACCTTTGCGAAGACCACCTCGACCGTTACGCCGACTACGACGAGTACATACAGGCCAAGTTAGGCATATATCGCAATGCCGTTACCTGCGTCAGTAATCTCGACGATCTGCTAACGCGGCACGATGCCGGCGATGTCTGCTTTAGCCTGGATCCTTCCTCGTCCGCAGAGTTCAGGCTGGTCGAGAAAGGCGGCTACGCGCTGGCGCATCGCGACGAAGCGTGGATAAAAGTTAACGAGCTCAAGGTCAGCGGGCGGCACAACTGGGCCAACTGCCTGGCAGCGATGGCGATCGCCAACGCGCTCGGTGTTTCGCGTACCGCGATTGTGGACGCACTGCGCGATTTTGCAGGCATTCCGCACCGCAGTCAGTGGGTTGCCGAAATCGACGGGGTCGAATGGATCAACGATTCCAAGGCAACCAATGTCGGCGCGGCAAAAGCATCGATCGAGGGTCGCGAGCGGCCGGTGATACTGATCGCCGGGGGGCAGTCGAAGGGTGCAGATATGTCGGCGATGACGGATACCATTCGCGACCGGGTCAAGCTGGTGTTGCTGCTCGGCCAGGACGCACCGCGACTGCAACAGGCCTGGCAGGGCGCTGCCGAAATCGAACGAGTGCCCGACATGGGCGCCGCGGTGCGACGCGCGCGGCAGGCCGCGGCCAGCGGTGACTGCGTGCTGCTGGCGCCGGCTTGCGCCAGTTTCGATATGTATGAAAAGTTTGAGCAGCGTGGCGAAGATTTCATGCAGCGGGTCAGGGAGCTGGAAAATGACTAGCCAGGCGATCAAGACCGGGAACCTGGCGTCCAGAGCAGAGCCGACGCTGGCGGACGAATACGATCATGTGACCCTGTTGATCTACCTGACGCTGATCTGCATCGGCCTGGTCATGGTGGCCTCGGCATCGATCGGCATCGCTGACCAGCAGGCCCAGGATCCATTCTATTACGCCAAGCGTCAGTTCCTGCGTATCCTGCTGAGCCTGGCGCTGATGTGGTTCGCCTGCAAGATCCCGCTCAGGTTCTGGAGTAACAACGGCATGCTGCTGATGCTGGGCTCGATCGTCCTGCTGGCATGCGTGTTGATCCCCGGTGTCGGTCACACCGTGAACGGCAGCACGCGCTGGTTGAACTTCGGCCTGTTTACCTTCCAGGTATCGGAAGTTGCCAAGCTGTTTCTCATTATCTATCTGAGCGGATACCTGATCCGGCGTACCGACGAGATACAGACCAACACCATGGGTTTCATCAAGCCCATGCTGATACTCGCTGTCGCCAGCGGCCTGCTGGTAATGGAGCCCGATTTCGGCGCCGCGGCGGTATTGCTGATGACCGGCCTGGGCCTGATGTTTCTCGGCGGCGTGCGCTTCGGCCAGTTCGTGCTGTTTGTCATCGGTACGCTCTGTATCATGGGCTTGCTTGCGGTGTCTTCGCCTTACCGGCTGGCGCGCATCACGTCGTTCGTCGATCCCTGGGCCGATCCGTTCAACAGCGGTTTCCAGTTGACGCAATCATTGATCGCGATCGGCAGCGGCGGCTGGTTCGGCGCGGGTCTCGGCGGCAGCATTCAAAAGTTGTTTTACCTGCCCGAAGCGCACACCGATTTCATGTTTGCCATATTCGCCGAAGAGTTCGGCTTTGTCGGCCAGGTGCTGTTGATCAGCCTGTTCGGGCTGTTTGCGCTGCGCTGCTTTTCGATTGCCCGCATGGCCCTGCAAAAGCAACAGGCCTTCGGCGCCTACCTGGCCTACGGTGTTGGCCTGCTGATCACGCTACAGGCGGTGATCAACATCGGCGTCAACATGGGCGCGTTGCCGACCAAGGGTTTGACCCTGCCGTTCATCAGCTATGGCGGCAATTCGATTCTCAGCATGTCGTTTGCGGTGGGCCTGGTGCTGCGGGTCTACTACGAGTGCCAGCAGGGCGATGCCGCGCCCGCCGCGCGTCGCAAGGCGGTGAAACGCCGATGAATACAGCCATTCAAAAACCGATCCTGGTGATGGCGGGCGGTACCGGCGGGCACGTGTTCCCGGCGCTGGCGGTGGCTGAAAATTTGCGCCAGCGAGGCGAGAGTATCGTCTGGCTGGGCACCCGCTCCGGCATCGAGGCCAGGGTAGTGCCAGCGGCCGATTTCGCGATCGAATGGTTGAGCGTGCAGGGCTTGCGCGGTAAGGGCGTGGCGACGCTGGTGCTGGCGCCGTTTCGCCTGTTACGCGCCTGCTGGCAGGCATTGCGAGTGCTGCGCCGCACCAGGCCCAAGGCGGTTCTGGGCATGGGAGGCTTCGTCGCGGGCCC
>CAMYON010000063.1:0-14887 GCA_947260025.1 uncultured Gammaproteobacteria bacterium | reverse complement strand
ATGCCGCGCAATCGGTGCCGCGCAGCGAGTGCATCGGTAATCCGGTACGCGCCAGTTTTGCCGACCTGGGCGATCCTGCCGCGCGCCTGCAGGCCAGGATGGATAAGCCGCTGCAACTACTGGTAATCGGGGGCAGCCTTGGGGCGGCCGCGCTGAATCAGTTTCTACCCGAGGCGATCGCCTGCCTGGATCGGGATCAGCGTCCCCGGGTCAGGCATCAGTGTGGCGACAGGCACGTGGCCGTTTGTGAACAGAATTACCGCAACGCCGGGATCGAGGCCGAGGTGGTCAGTTTCATCGAGGATATGCCGGCGGCTTATATCTGGGCAGACCTGGTGGTCTGTCGAGCCGGCGCGCTGACAATCGCCGAACTGGCCGCGACCGGGGTCGCCTCGTTGTTGATACCGTTTCCCTACGCGGTCGATAATCACCAGTATCACAATGCTCGATTCCTCGAACAGAACAAGGCTGCACAGATTATCGGCGAGGCGGATTTGAGCGCCGAGAGCCTGGCGCTGAAGCTGAAATTCTTTCAGCAGAATCGAGCCGTGCTGGTGGAGATGGCACTCAATGCCCGCGGCTGTTTCCAGGCTGACGCGACCGAACGCCTGGCCGACGGCATACTGGCGGGAGCACCGTCATGACGGTTAGTTCCAGGCACTTTATGCGGCGCATTCGCAATATTCATTTCACCGGTATCGGCGGCGCCGGCATGAGCGGCATTGCCGAGGTATTTCACAACCTTAATTATCAGATCAGTGGTTCGGACATCGCCGAAAATGCGATGGTCAGGCACTTGCGCGGGCTCGGCATCGAGGTGGCCATCGGGCATCGAAGTGAAAACGTGGCCGATGCGCACGTGGTCGTGGTATCGACCGCCATCGATGCGGATAATCCCGAGATCGAAGCGGCGCGCGAACAGCGTATCCCGGTGGTGCGGCGCGCCGAGATGCTGGCCGAGTTGATGCGTTTCCGCCGCGGTATCGCGGTAGCCGGCACCCACGGTAAAACCACTACCACCAGCCTGGTGGCAAGCGTGCTGGCCAGCGGCGACATCGACCCTACCTATGTGATCGGTGGCAAGCTGATCAGTTCGGGTCGGCACGCGCGGCTGGGACTGAGCGATTACCTGGTAGCCGAGGCGGATGAAAGCGACGCGTCTTTTCTGTACCTGCAGCCGATGATGGCGATAGTCACCAACATCGATAATGACCACCTGTCGACCTACGAGGGAGACTTCGAGCGGCTCAAGCAGACCTTTGTCGAGTTTCTGCATCACTTGCCGTTCTACGGACTCGCGGTGCTGTGTATCGACGATCCGGTGGTACGTGAAATCATGGACCAGGTGGCGCGCCCGGTGCTGACTTACGGCGAGGCCGAAGATGCCGACGTGCGTATTACCGCGGTCACCGCGCATGGCGCCCGCACTCGCTTCAGCGTGCAGCTGCCGGATGCGGACGATGTCCTCGAGATTGAACTGAACCTGCCCGGCAAGCATAACGTGCTCAATGCCACCGCCGCGGTTGCCATCGCCTGGGAGCTGGGCGTTTCAACGCAGGCGATTTGCAAGTCGCTGTCCGAGTTTTCCGGCATCGGTCGTCGCTGCCAGATCAGCCCGGGCCTGCAGCTTGCCAATGGCAAGGTCATGCATATCGACGATTATGCTCATCATCCCAATGAAATTGCTGCGACCCTGGCCGGTATTCGTTCAGCCTGGCCTGATAAGCGTCTGGCAGTGCTATTCCAGCCGCATCGATATACCCGTACGCGCGACCTGTTCGAGGATTTCACCCAGGTGCTGTCGGAGGTCGATCAATTGATTTTGCTGGATGTATATCCGGCCGGCGAGGCGCATATCAAGGATGCCGACGGTCGCGCGCTGGCGCGCTCCATTCGCGGCCGTGGCAAGGTCGACCCGGTCTTCGTCGAGAGTCTCGAGGGGCTCGACGAAGTGGTCGAAACCGTATTACAGGATGATGATGTTTTCGTCACGCTCGGCGCAGGCAGCATCGGCGCCTGGTCGGCTGAATTTCTGGCTCGACACCAACCGAGCGGGAAGGGTAAATGAACGTGGCCGCCAAAGCATCCAACAGGGGAAAGCTGATGTTCGACGAACCAATGTCGAAACACACCAGCTGGCGCCTGGGCGGGCCCGCCGACCGCTACTACGTGCCTGCGGACCTGCAGGATCTGCAGGCGTTCCTGGCCGCTCTGGACGCCGATGTCGATTTACTCTGGGTCGGCCTCGGCAGCAATCTGCTGGTGCGCGATGGCGGTTTCCGGGGCCAGGTCGTGGCGCCGCTGAATGCACTCAGGGAAATCCGCCTGCAAGATGACGGTAGCCTGTATGTCGAATGCGGCGTCAGCTGTGCCAAGCTGGCGAAGTTTTGCCATAAACAGAACCTTGCCGGCGCGGATTTCTTTGCCGGTATACCCGGCACGATCGGCGGTGCGCTGGCGATGAATGCAGGCGCCTTTGGCGGTGAGACCTGGGCCGCGGTGCAGCGGGTGATCATGATCGATCGCCGGGGCAGGTTGATCGAACGTGTGCCGCAGGATTTCGAAATCGGCTATCGCAACGTAGCGCTGCCACGGTCGGAATGGTTTGCAGCGGCGATATTCCGCTTCGAATCACGCGCGGCCGACGAAGTTTCGAATATCCGCCAGTTGCTGCAGCAGCGTAACGCCACGCAACCCATAGGCCTGCCTTCCTGCGGCTCGGTGTTCAAGAATCCCAGGGGTAAACACGCGGCGCAATTGATCGAAGCCGCGGGCCTCAAGGGCTATTGTCTCGGTACGGCTTGCGTCTCCGACAAGCACGCCAATTTTATCATCAGCAACGAACACACGACCGCGCAGGATGTCGAGGCGCTGATCGAACATGTGCGTCGCACCGTGGCCGAGCGCTTCGACGTCGAACTGGAACCCGAGGTGCACATCGTGGGGGAGGCGCTATGAGTATCGTCGTGCAGAAAGCCGCCGCCGACGCCGCCGCGAAATGTGGCCGGGTGGCAGTGCTGATGGGAGGCACTTCGGCCGAGCGCGAAGTGTCGTTAAACAGCGGTAACGCCGTATACCAGGCCCTGCTGGAAGCCGGTGTCGACGCCATCCCGGTGGATTTGCAGGCGCACGCCTTTCGACAGCTCGCCGAACTCGAGGTCGATCGCGTGTTCAACGTGCTGCACGGACGCGGCGGCGAAGACGGCAGCATCCGGGCTGTACTGGACTTTCTTGGTATTCCAAGCACCGGCAGCGGCGTCGGCGCGCTGGCGCTAACCATGGACAAGGTGCTGACCAAGAAAGTGATTCGCTGCAGCGGCATCCCGACACCCGATTTCATCGAATTGTACAGCGAGGCCGACTGTGAACGTTTGTTGCAGGAATTCGGCCTGCCGGTATTCGTCAAGCCGGTGCTCGAGGGATCCAGCATTGGCATGACCCCGGTGCACCAGGCCGAAGATTTGTTGCCGGCCTGGGAAAAGGCGCGCCGTTACGGTGCCGTGTTTGCCGAAAAATTTGTCACCGGCGGAGAGTACACCGCGGCTTTCATCGGCGACGACGTGCTGCCGTTGATCAAACTCGATACCCCGCGTGAATTTTATGATTACGAGGCCAAGTACCTCGCCGACGACACCGTTTATACCTGCCCCTGCGGTCTCGACGATGACAAGGTGGATCAGATCGATGAACTGGTGCGCGCTACCATTCGCGCTACCCGGGTGAGCGATTGGGGTCGAGTCGACCTGATGCTCGATGCCGAGCAGCGGCCCTGGATCATCGAAGTCAATACCGTCCCGGGCATGACCGATCACAGCCTGGTGCCGATGGCGGGCCGAGCCGTCGGGCTGGAAATGCCCGACCTGGTGCTCCGGATTCTCGAAGCAACGCTGACAGGAGATGACGCCGATGTTTAAGTTTCGCAAGCAGGCTGCCCAGGCAAAGCGCAAGATACCGGCGGTGCAGGCCAGATCGTTCCAGTGGCGTAAATCCTACAACTGGGTTTTTCTGGTGGTGCCGCTTGCCTTCGCCGGATACTACCTGTCGCGCATGGACGAGATACTGCCAATCCGCAGTATCCAGCTAGCGGGAACCTTCGAATACCTCGATCAGGGCGAGATCGAACAGGCGCTACAACCTTTTATCGGTCAGGGATTCTTTTCGCTGGACATTCATCAGATGCAGCGCGTGCTGCACGAGAAATCCTGGACCGATTCGGTTTCGGTGCGTCGCGTCTGGCCCGATCGGCTGCGGGTAACCATTACCGAGAAGAAACCCGTGGCGCGCTGGGATGATCGTCACCTGTTAAGTGACAGGGCCAGGGTATACCAGGCAGACAGCGGCGCATTTAGCCACTTGCCGATCGTGTATTCCGCCAGTCACCGGCCGGACTGGGCGCTGCGCCAGTATCACGCGCTGAGCGCGCGTTTCGCCAGCGTCGAAGAGCGGGTCGTGGCGGTGAGTATCGATAGCCGTGGCGCGCTTGACGTCGAATTGATCAACGGCCTGAAAATCAAGCTTGGCAGGCAGGATGTCGAGCGCAGGATTGATCGCCTGGTCAGTATTTACGAGCAACAAATCCTGCCCCGGCGCGAACAGATCCAGCGCCTCGATTTGCGCTACAGCAACGGCTTTGCCGTTTCCTGGAAACAGGAAGCGCTACAGGGTAGTGGCAAGGTATCAATCTGGAGTAACAGCAATGTCTAAAAAGACATCCAGCAACCTGATCGTCGGGCTTGATATCGGCACCTCCAAGGTGGTGGCGATCGTCGGTGAGGTTACCGTCGAGGGCGATATCGAAATAATCGGTATCGGCACCCAGCCCTCGCGCGGCCTGAAGAAAGGTGTCGTGGTCAATATCGAGTCGACGGTGCAGTCGATTCAGCGCGCGGTCGAAGAGGCGGAACTGATGGCGGGCTGCCAGATTCGCTCGGTTTACGCGGGTATCGCCGGCAGTCATATCCGCAGCATCAATTCCCACGGCATCGTCGCTATCAAGGAAAAGGAAGTTACCCCGGCGGACGTGGCGCGCGTCATCGACGCCGCCAAGGCGGTGGCGATACCGGCCGACCAGCGCATCCTGCACGTGCTGCCGCAGGAATTCGTGATCGATAACTCGGAGGGTATCCGGGACCCGATCAGCATGTCCGGGGTGCGGCTCGAGGCCAAGGTGCACCTGGTAACCGGTGCCGTGAGTGCGGCCCAGAATATTATCAAATGCGTGCGCCGTTGCGGGCTCGAGGTTGACGACGTGATTCTCGAGCAGCTGGCCTCCGCCAGTTCGGTCCTGACTGACGACGAGAAGGAACTGGGGGTGTGCCTGGTCGACATAGGCGGCGGCACCACCGATATCGCGGTGTTCTCGGACGGTGCGATTCGCCATACCGCGGTGATTCCGATTGCCGGCGACCAGGTCACC
Source organism: uncultured Gammaproteobacteria bacterium (assembly GCA_947260025.1). GTDB lineage: Bacteria > Pseudomonadota > Gammaproteobacteria. The sequence goes on along the minus strand of CAMYON010000063.1, from coordinate 9,471 downwards.
AACGATATCGCCGTGGCGCTGCGCACGCCGACCCAGTACGCCAACGATTTGAAGGTCAAGTACGCCTGCGCGCTGCGTCAGCTGGCGGCCGAGAACGAAACCATCGAGGTGCCCAGCGTCGGCGATCGTGAGCCGCGGCGGCTGGCACGGCAAACGCTGGCCGAGGTTGTGGAGCCGCGTTACGAGGAATTATTGAGCCTGGTGCAGGCGGAGTTGCGCCGCAGCGGGTTCGAGGAAATATGCGCCGCCGGGGTAGTACTTACCGGGGGCAGTTCGAAAATGGAAGGCGCGATCGAGCTGGCGGAGGAGATATTCCATATGCCGGTCCGGCTGGGCTATCCACAGTATGTATCGGGGCTGGTCGACGTGGTTCGCAACCCGATTCATGCCACGGGTGTTGGACTGTTGCTGTTTGGAAACAGGCAACAGTCCGGCTTGTCCGGTTATCAACTGGACGATCAAAACGAGGCCGGGCTTTTGGCGAGAATGAAAAGCTGGTTTCAGGGTAATTTTTAACTATAAGCAAGAGGACTAAGACATGTTTGAATTGATGGATTCACACTCCAAAGACCCGGTAATCAAGGTCATTGGTGTCGGTGGCGGCGGCGGTAACGCCGTGCAGCACATGGTTTCGGCCGGGATAGAAGGCGTCGAATACATGTGCGTCAACACCGACGTACAGGCGCTGAAAAAGATGGAAGTGCGCACAACAATGCAAATTGGCGCCAGCATTACGAAGGGGCTGGGCGCTGGTGCCGACCCGGGTATCGGGCGGCAGGCGGCACTGGAAGATCGCGAACGTATCCAGGAAGTGATCGAAGGCTCGAACATGCTGTTCGTTACCGCCGGCATGGGTGGCGGTACCGGCACGGGCGCGGCGCCGGTGATTGCGCAGATTGCCAAGGAAATGGGCATACTGACGGTTGCGGTCGTAACCAAGCCGTTCGGCTTCGAACGCAGCAAGCGCATGTCACAGGCCGATGTGGGCATCAAGGAACTCTCCAGCGTGGTCGATTCGCTGATCACCATCCCGAACGACAAGCTGATGCCGGTACTCGGCAAGCAGACCTCGTTGCTGGAAGTTTTCGAAAAGGCCAATGACGTATTGCGCGGCGCGGTACAGGGGATCGCCGAGCTGATTACCTGCCCCGGCCTGATCAACGTCGACTTTGCCGACGTGCGCACGGTCATGTCGGAAATGGGTATGGCAATGATGGGTTCGGGCGCCGCTACCGGCGACAATCGCGCCAAGGAAGCGGCGATGGCCGCAATCGCGTCGCCGTTGCTGGAAGACGTCAATATTTCAGGGGCCCAGGGCATACTGGTCAACGTCACCGCGGGGCTGGATCTTGCCATCGGTGAGCTCGACGATGTCGGTACCGCGATCACCGAGCTGGCTTCCGCCGATGCCAACGTCGTGGTCGGAACGGTCATCGATTCGAATATGAACGACGGCGAACTGCGCGTCACGATGGTGGCCACGGGCCTCGGCAAGGACAGGGTACTGTCCGAAGTCCAGTCCGCGACCGCGATTCAGCCTGAAAGCAATGGCGAGGTCGACTACAAGAAGCTGGAACGTCCGACCGCGATTCGGCAGAAAGTCGTCGGCGATACGGTCGAGATCCCTGAAGACAAGGAAAGCATGGAGTATCTCGAGATTCCGGCATTCCTGCGTCGCCAGGCAGATTAAGCGGCAATTCCTCTTGCCAGGAGACTGGTTCAGGGATGAACCATGACTCCATAGTCCCTCCGCCAGCGCTTTGTTTATGAGCGATACGGTTTCACTGTCCCCACAGGATTTCGTGGCCGAAGGCACCGACCGCGCCTGCTATCGACACCCGACGGAAGCGCCATACTGCATCAAGGTTTTGCATCCCGAATGTCGCGTCGGGCGTTTCTGGCGTGAAGTAAAGTATTACCGCAGGCTGCAACGACGCAACGTCGATTTTCGTCACCTGACATCATTTCATGGACTGGTCAGAACCAGCCTCGGTCTGGGCGCGGTGTTTGACCTGGTGCTGGATGATGATGGCAGGGTTTCCAAATCGCTGGATCACTACCTGGCCGGGGACGACCGGCGCTTCAACGACTGGGTGGTCAACGAAATCGAAAACCTCAAACGGGACCTCTATGACCAGTGGGTCGTGTTTCACGATTTGAATCCAACCAACATACTGGTGCAGCGCATCGGTTTCGATGAATTTCGCCTGGTCGTGATCGACGGCATCGGTCACAATCACTTTATTCCGCTGGCCAGCTTTTCCAGCAAGATTGCTCGCAAGAAACTGGTTCGCGTCTGGAATCGACGCTACCGACAGTGGTATTCCGCGTTTCCGTCGGTGGTCGGTCGATTAAAGCCTTATCCAGTCATCCGCTCCTGAACGGCGCGTCCGGCAGCTTCAGTCCTTACCCAGTTTCGATTTGAGCCAGTGGTCGATCGAGAATAATCCGCCGCCATAGATGATGCTGGTCAGCAGCATCGAACCCCACAGGTAATGCCAGACCAGGCCGGCGCCCTTGGCCAGCGTGGCGTAATAGGAGACCACGGCCATGATATTGACGAAGCTGAGCGCGATGGCGGTGAAGCGGGTGCCGAGTCCCGCAATCAGGAACACGGGAAACACCAGCTCGCCGAAGGTTGCGAGGTAAGCCGCCAGTTCGAAGTTCAGTAACGGTACCTGATACTCGTACTCGAACAGCACCAGCGTGGTTTCCCAGTCGCCAATCTTGTGCATACCCGATTTCAGGAACACCCAGGCAACATATACCCTGATAAATAACAGGAAAGGCGCTGCCAGCTTCGACAGCAATTCGCTCATCGTCTGCGCTGGCGCATCCAGTTTTTCTACTAATCCGATCATCCTGCTCCCCCGTGCTTTTGTTTGAATTTGTAGGGGTTTTGAACAGGGGTGCCGCAGAAAGTTCCTTTTTGGGATTACGCCGACCTGCGAGCATCTACCCAACCCGGGAAGCTCGGCTGTGAATCGAGGGGGCTGTCGAGTTCGGCCGTCGGTTATATGGCAGCGATTCGCTCCGCCTGCGCCCGCAGGCTGTTGAGCGCAGATTCGGCGTCGGCGAGTTTCTCCTTTTCTTTCGCGACCACGGCTTCCGGCGCCCGCGAGACAAAGTTTTCATTCGACAGCTTGGCATTGATGCGCTCGGCGTCCTGCTCCAGCCGGGCGATATTTTTCTGCAAACGCGCGAGTTCGGCCTCCTTGTCGATCAGGCCGGCCAGCGGAATCAGCAGCTGCATGTCGCCGACCAGCGAGGTTGCGGACTCGGGTGCTTGCGCTGCGGCATCGAGCCAGGTAATCGACTCCAGTTTCGCCAGCGATTGCAGCAGGCCACGATTGTTTTCGATGCGCTGCTGATCTTCGTTGCTGCCATGCTGACAGATAACGGGTAACGGCCGGCCGGGTTTGATATCCATTTCGGATCGAATCTGGCGCACGCCCATGATGAATTGTTTAACCCAGTCGAGCTCTGCCAGTACCGTGTCGTCGATCAGCTCGGGGTCCGACTGTGGATAGTCGCGCCGCATAATGGTCTCGCCCTCGATCCAGGCTAGCGGCGCGACGCGTTGCCAGAGTTCCTCGGTGACGTAGGGCATGATCGGATGCAACAGCCGCAGAATGGATTCGAGCACCGTGACCAGCGTGTGGCGTGCTGCTTTTTTAGCCGCAACCGGGTAGTCGTCGGAGTAGAGAACCGGCTTGGAGAGCTCGATATACCAGTCGCAATAGTCGTTCCAGACGAATTCGTAGAGATCCCGTGCCACCAGGTCGAAGCGGTAGTTTTCGATGTGGATGGCGATATCGCCGCTAACCTGCTGCAGGCGCGCGATGATCCAGCGGTCGGCCAGCGTCGGGCTGCCCGCGGTGCAGTCTTCGCCCTCGGTGTTCTGCAGCACGTAGCGCGTCGCGTTCCACAGCTTGTTACAGAAGTTGCGATAGCCTTCGATACGCCCCAGATCGAATCGAATATCACGTCCGGTAGTCGCCAGCGCGGTAAAGGTAAAGCGCAGGGCGTCGGTGCCGTAGGCCGGGATCCCCTCGGGAAAATGCTTGCGCGTAGCGGCCTCGATTTTCGGAGCCATCTCGGGCTGCATCAGGCCGGTGGTGCGCTTGGCTAGCAGGTCGTCGAGGGAAATACCGTCGATCAGATCCAGTGGATCGAGTACGTTGCCCTTCGACTTCGACATCTTGTTGCCGTCGGCATCGCGCACCAGGCCGTGAATGTAAACCTGGTGGAACGGCACTTCGTCCATGAACTTGAGACCGAACATGATCATGCGCGCGACCCAGAAAAAGATTATGTCGAAGCCGGTAACCAGTACGCTGGTCGGATAAAAAGTGCGTAGCGCCGGATCCTCGCGATCGGGCCAGCCGAGCGTGCTGAACGGCCACAGCGCGGACGAAAACCAGGTGTCGAGCACGTCTTCGTCCTGGGTCAGTTCGATATCCGCCGCCAGGCCGTACTTTTCACGCACCTGTTCGACGCTCTCGGCGACGTAAACGTTGCCGTAGTTGTCGTACCAGGCGGGGATGCGGTGGCCCCACCAGAGCTGGCGCGAGATGCACCAGTCCTGGATGTCTTCCATCCAGTTGTAATAGGTTTTGCTCCAGTTTTCCGGGATGAAACGAATGCGACCGTCTTTCACTGCCTCGATCGACGGTTTCGCCAGCGGCTCGGCACGCACGAACCACTGGTCGGTCAGGTAGGGTTCGATGACCACGCCGGAGCGATCGCCATACGGCCGTTTATAGACATGATCTTCGACCTTGACCAACAGGCCGGCGGCCTCGAGATCCTTGACTATCTTGTCCCGCGCTTCGAAACGGTCCATTCCCTGGTAGGCGGGTGGCGCGTTTTCATTCATCACCGCGTCGATGGTGAACAGGTTGATCACTTCCATTTCATGGCGTTGTCCGACTTCGTAGTCGTTGAAGTCATGCGCCGGGGTAATCTTGACGCAGCCGGTGCCGAACTCGGGATCGACGTAGTCGTCGGTGATAATCGGGATGATGCGCGTCGTCATCGGCACCTGCACTCGTTTGCCTACGAAATCCCGGTAGCGCTCATCGCCGGAGCTAACCGCGAGTGCGCCGTCAGCGAGAATGGTTTCGGGGCGGGTGGTCGCTATTTCCAAATGGGTAACGCCGTTGATCGCACCGTCGACCAACGGGTAACGCACGTGGTAGAGAAATCCCTTTTCCTCTTCGTTGATGACTTCGAGATCGGAGATCGCCGTATGTAATACCGGGTCCCAGTTAACCAGGCGTTTGCCGCGGTAAATCAGGTCCTCTTCGTAAAGTTTGATGAATACTTCCTGCACCGCGGCGGAAAGCCCGTCATCCATGGTGAAACGTTCGCGCGACCAGTCCGGCGAAGCGCCCATGCGGCGCAGTTGACGCGTAATCGTGTTACCGGATTCCGCCTTCCATTGCCACACACGTTCGGTAAAGGCGTCGCGGCCCAGGTCGTGGCGGGTACTACCTTCCTGTGCAAGCTGACGTTCGACTACCATTTGCGTGGCGATGCCGGCGTGATCGGTGCCCGGCTGCCACAGGGTATTGTCACCCTTCATGCGGTGATAGCGAATCAGCGTATCCATGATCGTATCCTGGAAGGCGTGGCCCATGTGCAGGCTGCCGGTCACGTTCGGTGGCGGGATCACGATGCAGTAGGGGTCGCCTTCGCCGCTGGCGGCAAAATAACTCTTGTCTTCCCAGCGCTGGTACCAGGTCTGTTCAATCGAATGCGGATCGTAAGTCTTGTCCATCTCTCGGGCGGCGCGAATCAAAGGGCGCGATTATACCTTGCCCCCTGCGCGTTTTGCACTGTTTCTATCGTTGCCTGAAGCCGCGTTTTTTCAGGGTTTGTCGAGTTCGTTCTGGATGGCGAGTTTGATTTCCTGCCAGGCGAGCTCCATGTGCTCGTCGAGGATGCGGCGAATGTTTTGCTCGAGCGCGGGATTATTCTTGAATGGATCGACCACGACCACGACCAGGTCGGCATCGGTCTCGTCCATATCTTCTGTCTTGTCTGTGTCGTTGGCCCCGGCATCGACGACAGCTGGATCGTCTGCCGTGAGGCCCAGTTCTTCGTCGAGACCGAGGTCGGTGATGTTGATTTCCTCACCTGACTCAATCAGGTCGGTTAAGATCGGGATGTTGTTCTGATCGCTCATAGGTTGACGTGGTTGAGCGGATAACCGCGTTCCTTGTAAAAACTGTAGTGCTCGCGAGCCTGTTGCCTGTTCTCCTCGGTAACCAGTTCGATGACCCGTTCGAACTGGGCAAAATAAACCGGCACCGAGGGCGACAGGTTGATCAGCAATTGCCGCTCGCTCCCGGGATCCGGGTTATCGTGAATCAGGATCGGGGTGGCGAGGCCCTCGACTTCCTCGCTGTCGTGCGGTACGAAGCTGTCGTCGCGAAAAGTCCAGAGCTTCTGATCGAGGTGCTGGCTCTGCTGCGGGTCGCGGGTTAACAGCAGCGTAAGCTGCCGCTTATCGTAGGCTTTCTGGCACAGCTGACATACCACCTGGTCATAGCGATGGCGCGCGGGATTCAGCTGGTAAAAATCTATTCGCGTCACGGCTTGATCTGGCTCAGGATATATTGCGTCAACAGCGGCACCGGGCGGCCGGTGGCGCCCTTGTCTTCACCTGACTTCCACGCTGTGCCGGCGATATCCAGATGCGCCCATTTATAGTCTTTGGTGAAACGTGACAGGAAACAGGCGGCGGTGATGGTACCCGCGTCGCGACCGCCGATGTTCGCCATGTCGGCGAAATTGCTCTTTAGCTGGTCCTGGTATTCATCCCACAGCGGCAGTTCCCAGATTTTATCCTCGATCTGATGGCCGCACTTGATCAGGGCGTCGATCAGACCGCGATCGTTGCCCAGGACCGCCGACGGAACCTTGCCGAGCGCGATAATGGCGGCGCCGGTCAGGGTGGCAATATCGATAACGCAGCGTGGTTTGAATTTACCGGCATAGGTCAGCGCATCGCATAAAATCAGCCGGCCCTCGGCGTCGGTATTGAGAATTTCGATAGTCTGGCCTGACATGCTGGTGACGATGTCGCCTGGCTTCGTGGCCAGACCGTCAGGCATGTTTTCAGTGGCAGGAACGATCCCGACCACGTTGATCGGCAGCTGCATTTGGTTGACCGCCTTCAGCGTGCCGAGCACCGAGGCCGCGCCGCACATGTCGAACTTCATTTCATCCATGGCCGCGCCGGGCTTGAGCGAAATGCCGCCGGTATCGAAAGTGACACCCTTGCCCACCAGGGCAATCGGCTGCTCTTTGGCGGCCGCGCCGCGATACTCGAGCGCGATCAGTTTTGCCGGCTGCCGGCTGCCGGCGCTTACCGACAGCAGTGAACCCATCTTCAGTTTCTTCATGTCGGCTTCGTCGAGCACGTTAACCCGCAATCGTTTTTCGCCGCTGGCAAGCTGGCGTGCTGTTTTTGCGATATGGCCGGGGGTGCAGACGTTGGCAGGCAGATTGCCGAGGTCGCGCGCCAGGCTCATACCGGCACTGATCGCGCTCGCCTGCTCGATTGCCTGCCTGGCTCTCGCCGCGTCACCGCGGGTGACATTGAATCCGAGTTTGCGCAATCCCCTGGCGCGTTCGGGTTTACCGCTCTTGAGCTGATCGAAACGATAATCGCTATTAGCCAGCGTGAGCGCGGCATGACGAATTTTCCAGGGCAGGTCGCGTCCCTTGAGCTTGACGTCTTCCGGGTAAAACTCTGCGTCACGAGCGCCCGAATCAGCGAGTGCCCTGGCCATGGCATTGATGATGCGGATGTAGTTGCGTTCGTTCATATCGCTGTCCTTGCCGCAGCCAACCAGCAGCACACGCTGCACCGCGAGACCGGGTACCTGCGGTAACAACAGGGTCTGCCCGAGCCTGCCTTCCATATCACCGCGTTTCAGCACCGAACTCAGAACACCCTTGCACGCCTTGTCGACGCGTTGGCCGTTTTTCGACAGTTTGCGCGCCTGGCCAACGGTAAGCACCTGGCAGGCGCCACGCGCGTTTTCGGGAGTATTGTGTTTGAGGCTGAATTCCATGACTTTCCTGGTGTTGATTGTTTGGATAACGCGATAAGATACGTGAAGCGTCAGAAAAAACCAGTCGAAAATGTCGTGCTAGCGCTGTAAAAAGCGGTGTCGTCCGGGATAGTTCAGCCTGGTTTAAGCTGGCAGGCAGTAGACTCGGATGCTCGACCGTAATTCTAATACCGATGACGAATATAATCACAGGTTACCTGGCACGGGAAATTTTAAAGACCAGTTCCGCAACGGTGCTGGTGCTCTACGTTATCCTGGTCAGTAATGCGCTGGGGCGAGTGCTCGCCGATATTGCCGACGGCGATGTTCCACAGCAGGCGCTGTGGCCGGTGCTGTTAAGCCAGTCGATCAACATCCTAAACCTGCTGCTGCCGATTGGCCTGTTTCTCGGCATCGTGTTTGCCTTCGGCAGAATGTACAAGGACCATGAAATCGTCGTCATGAACGCTTGCGGTGTCGGCTACCGTGAATTTTACAAGCCGGTTGCCATCGTTTTGCTACCGGTTTTCGCGTTTAGTGTCTATTCCAGCCTGTGGTTGAATGCACAGGTGCAGCGTCAGGCGCAGTTGATTATCTATGATGAGGAAGGGCAGCACGAGTTTCAGCAAATCAAATCGGGCCAGTTTAACCAGGGTCAGGATGGTGACCTGGTCTTTTTTATGGAGTCGATAAGCGATGACCGGCTGGAACTGCAGGATATCATTATCAGCCAGCGGCAGGATGACCGCCGGGTGCTCGAAACTGCGGACAGGGGGCGGCAAAAAATCGAAGAGAGTAGCGGCAATCTATTCCTGGTGATCGGGCCCGGCGAACGTTACGAAGGTCAGCCGGGATCCGTCGAGCACAGGCATATCAGCTACGACCAGCACGGCATCCTGATCGAGAACAAAAACAAACGGGCTTCCAGCAGAATACACACCGACCAGATGACTCTGGCAGAACTCGAGGCCTCCGAGGAGTTGCAGCATCACGTGGAGATTCATTGGCGAATCGCGATTCCTGTGACACTACTGGTACTTGCGCTGATTGCGGTTCCGCTAGCCTATATCGCTCCGCGTAAAGGGCGCTTCGGCAAGGTGGGCTTCGCGTTGCTGATCTATATCATGTATTTCAACCTGCTGGCGCTGACCCGCGCGCAGCTCGAAGCCGACACGATTCCGCTGACGCTTAATTTCTGGTGGGTACATTTATTGTTTCTGGCCCTGGCCGTTACGCTGCTGTATCAGAGAAACCGGGGCATCGTTTTCAGGCGGCAAGCGGCATGATCATAAACCGCTACATTCAACGCAGCATATATCTCGGAACCCTGGGCGCCTTGCTGGTGCTGGTCAGCCTGAGCATGTTTTTTTTGCTGGTGCGCGAGCTCGATGACATGGGGCAGGGT
>CAMYON010000062.1 GCA_947260025.1 uncultured Gammaproteobacteria bacterium | reverse complement strand
CCGATTCGAATTACGCAAAACGACGTGCGCGCAATCCAGCTTGCCAAGGCCGCGCTGCACGCCGGCACGCGCCTGCTGATCGATCGCATGGGCATCGAGAAAGTCGATCGCATCGGGTTTGCCGGTGCCTTCGGCAGCCATATCGACGTCAAGTACGCGATGGTGCTCGGACTGATCCCGGATTGTAACCTCGACAAGGTCGGCTCGGTCGGTAACGCCGCCGGCACCGGTGCGCGTATCGCGCTGCTGAATTTTCCGTCGCGTCTCGAAATTGGCGAGATACTGCCCAAGGTCGAAAAAGTCGAGACCGCGATCGAGCCGAAATTTCAGGAGTATTTCATCGAGGCAATGGCGATTCCGCATAAAACCGATGCCTATGAAGAGCTGGCTAAAGTGGTGAACTTCCCGCCGGCCAAACCCAAAGCGGAACAAACCGGTGACGAAGGCCGCAAGCGCCGCTCGCGTCGTCGTCGGCCGGTCTGAGTTGTCTTTCGAGCCTGGCTAGTTTCCGGCCAGGCGCTCGTCCTCGAGCGGAAGATCGACCTGTTCGCCGGCCGCCCTGGCCTGCAGCTTGCGACGTTCGTCGCGCGGTGGAATGCCAAACAGGTCGCGATAGCATTTGCTGAAATGCGGCGCGGAAATAAATCCGCAGGCAAGTGCGATATCGACGATCGACTTGCTGGTTTGCAATAGTAGCAGGCGCGCGCGATTGAGTCGCAGATTCAGGTAATAGCGCGTCGGCACGCAATTCAGGTGTTTCTGAAACAGACGTTCGAGCTGACGGCGGGAGATGCCGACATAGCTCGATAGCTCGTCCAGGCTGATCGGTTCCTCGATGTTGGCCTCCATCAAGGTTACTGCTTCGGTCAACTTCGGTTGATTCGAGCCCAGCGCCAGGTGCAGCGGGATGCGTTGACGATCGTCCGAGCTGCGAATGCGCTCGCACATGAATTGCTCCGATATGTGCGTCACCAGTTTGTTGCCATGCCGGCTTTCGATCATTTTCAGCATCATGTCCATCGCCGCCTGACCGCCGGCGCAGGTGATTCGGTCGCGGTCGATCAGGAACAGGTCATCGGTTACCACGACTTCGGGAAAATCCTCGCGCAGGCTGGCAATGTTTTCCCAGTGGATGGTGGAGCGGTAACCGTCCAGCAGGCCGGCCCGTGCCAGCAGGTAGCTGCCGGTACACAGGGCGCCCAGTTTTATTCCGCTGCGCTTGGCGATGCGGCGCAGCGAGAACTGCAGCTGCTTCGACCAGGCCTCGGCGATTTCGGCGCCACCGCAGACAAACAGGATCGAAACATCGTCAGCGCTTTCGATGCTGCCGTCGGGCGTGATTTCGAGCCCGTTGCTGGCTTTTTCCGGCAGCCCGTCGATGGTGTAGACGCTCCAGCGATAGAGTTCCGTGTCGGCGTCGCGGTTGGCCATACGCAAGGGTTCGATGGCCGAAGAGAACGCGATCATCGAATAGTTGGGGACCTGCAAAAAACCGTAGTGTTCGGGTTTTGAAGCGGGTTTCTCGTCACTCATAGGGCTGATTGTAGCGGACTGCCCGCAATTTGATCACCACTTGATAAAGCCCGCAAAAGACTAGTCCCTTCATCCTGCTATTGCACGCGGTTTTTAGCCTGTAGCAGCCGGCTCGAACCCGTTATCGAGGACGGAAAAAGATTACCTCGTAAGCGCCCGATCGCGAATAGCGGTTGTTATTATAAAAACCTATAAGAATACTTCAGGAAATACTTGCAGCTGCCGATACATATGTTGTCGCCGCAAAAGCAGCGACCGCGCTCGTTCTGGATAGATTAGAGAAGATGATTCTATCCGGTTTACGCAGAAAATATGGGTACAGGTTTGATTGAGAGACTCAAAATCGTAAAGATCATCATTGCCGTTCTGGCGGCCAGCCTGATGGCTATGCCAAACGCTTTGCTGGCATCGACGCCAACGATCGAGCTTAGTGAAGCTGAGCAACAGTGGTTGCAGGCGCACCCGTCGATTCGGCTCGCGGTCGATATCGACTGGTCGCCCTTCGAATACGTCGACGATGACAGCAACTATGTCGGGATGGCGGCCGAGTACATAAACCTGGTCGGACAGAAGCTGGGTATCCGTTTCGATATCGAAAAGGAAAAGCCCTGGTCAGAGGTCGTCGACGCCGTCAAGAAGCGTGAGCTCGATATGTTTTCATGCGTTGTTGCGACCGCGCAACGACGCGAATATGCCGATTTTACCCAACCCTACCTGTCGTTTCCGATGGTCATCGTCACTAGCGACCAGGTTGCATACGTCAATGGCATCAGGGATCTGAAGAACGAGACCGTCGCCGTGGTGCGAGGTTACGCAACCCAGGACTTGCTGGAAAAAGACCACCCCAATCTCGATCTTTACCTGGCGGATAACGTCGCGGACGCGCTGGAAAAACTTTCCCACGGCAAGGTCTATGCCTACATCGGTAATATCGCCACCGTCAGTGATGTCATCCGGCGTGAAGGCCTGACCAATATCAAGATTTCCGGTGAAACCCCGTACAGCTATGAACTGTCGATGGCGGTCAGAAACGACTGGCCGGAGTTCACCCCGATATTGCAAAAGGCGCTCGACTCCATCACCGAGCAGGAACGTGACCAGATTTATCGAAACTGGATAAAACTGCGCTATGAGCATGGATTCGATTACGAACTGTTATGGAAGGTGCTGGCAGTGGTGTTTCTGGTGATCGGCATCATCCTGTTCTGGAACCGACGCCTGTCGAGAGAGGTTGCCAGGCGAATCGAGGCCGAGAAGCGGGTACAGGATGCTCATCACCGACTGGAGCAGGCTAACAACGAACTGGTCAGCTACGTCGATATAGTCGATAAGCACGTGATTACGTCGTCGACGGATGTGAGAGGCGTAATCACGTCTACCAGTGACGCGTTTTGTGAAATATCCGGATACAGCCAGCAAGAACTGTTAGGTGCTACTCACAGGATTGTCCGCCATGAGGACATGCCTGAATCGATTTACGAAGATATGTGGAGCACGATTTCGAGCGGTAAAACCTGGGAAGGCGAAATCAAGAACAAGAAAAAGAATGGCGGCTACTACTGGGTGCAGGCCTATATTTCTCCCAACTTCGACGAACAGGGAAACATTTCCGGCTATACCGCGATTCGCGAAGATATCACCAACAAGAAGCTGGCCGAAGCGCTTTCGGTCACCGACGAGTTGACCTCGTTGTTCAACCGGCGTCATTTTAACAACCTGTTTCCGCAGGAAATGGCGCGCGCCGAGCGCGAGAAGAAAACTTTTGTGCTAATGATTATCGATGTCGATTATTTCAAACCCTACAACGACAACTACGGGCATCAACAGGGCGACAATGTTCTGCAGCAAATCTCGAGGGTGCTCCAGGAGACGTTACGGCGCGCGGGTGACTTTGCCTTCCGCATCGGCGGCGAAGAATTTGCCGTCATCGTTACCGTTGAAGACGCCGCCGACGCTGTTGTCTTGGCCGAAAATCTGCGCGCCTCGGTGGAAGCGCTGGAGCTTGCGCATGAGCACAACCCGGTCGGGCCGGTGGTGACGATATCCATCGGCCTGAAAACCCATCACTGCAGTGGAGACCAGTCAGCGGAAATGGACTTGATTTATCGGCTGGCGGATGACGCCCTCTACCAGGCCAAGGACAACGGGCGCAACCAGGTGGTTGAGCATGGCAGGGCTGACGTAATCGGTAAACCCGCAGCGGCAACCAGTTAATAGACGGACCTGCTTTCGCGGGGATGACGATTTAAAGTGGGGCACCTGCGGCGCCCGGATTGTTTATACTTGTGAGTCGGGCATCGAGTCCTTGCGACGTTTGACGAAGTCGAGCAAAGCCTCGTCGATGGCGGGATCGAGTGGCGGCGCTTCATACTCGGCCAGCAGCTTCTTGAAACGCTTGTTGCAGCGTTGCGCATGATCGAGACTACCTTCCGATTCCCACTGTTCGAAACTGTTATTGTCGGTAATCGGCGACAGGTAAAACGCGTCCTTGAAATTGCGCTGGGTGTGGTCGCAGCCGAGGAAATGCACGCCCGGCCCGACTTCGCGAATCGCGTCCATCGCCTGGCCATTTTCCGTCAGGTCGACGCCGCGCAGCAGGATCGCCATCATCGCCGCCTGGTCGGCGTCCATGATAAATTTTTCATAACCCATCGATAGCCCGCCTTCCATCCAGCCCGCGGTGTGCAGTACGAAGTTGACCCCGGCCATGACTGCCGGCATTAACGTGGCCGCGGCCTCGTAAGCCGCCTGCGCATCCGGCAGTTTGGAGCCGCACAGCCCGCCGCCGGAACGGAACGGAACGCCCAGTCGGCGCGCCAGCGCAGCCATCGTGTAAAGCACCAGCGCCGGTTCGGGAGTACCGAAAGTAGGCGCGCCCGACTGCATCGACATCGAGCTCGCGAAGCTGCCGAATATCATCGGCGCACCCGGATTGACCAGCTGCACGAAGGTCATGCCGGCGAGGCCCTCGGCCAGCGACTGGGCCGCGGTGCCAGCCACGGTAACCGGTGACATGGCTCCGGCCAGGATGAACGGCGTGATGATCGTGGCCTGGTTGTTCTCGGCGTAGACCTTGGCCGCACCCAGCATGGTGTCGTCGAAAGTCATCGGCGAGTTGGCGTTGATCAGGCTGGTTGCGTAGGTTCGGGGACGACCGGTTTCAGGGTCGAGGTAGTTGTCGCCGGCGATGATCTTGATCATGTCGACCGTGTCCTGCGCGCGTTCGGGAGCGGTCACCGAGCCCATGAAGGGTTTGTCGGAGTACTTGATGTGCGAATAAACCATGTCGAGATGACGCTTGTTGACCGGGACGTCGACCGGTTCGCAAATCGTTCCGCCGGAATGGTGCAGTGAAGGCGACGCGTAAGCCAGTTTGACGAAGTTCTGGAAGTCTTCGATAGTCGCGTAACGCCGTCCCTTGTCGAGATCGAACACGAAGGGGCTGCCGTAAGCCGGCACGAACACGGTATTCTTGCCGCCGATTTGCACGTTGCGTGCCGGGTTGCGGGCATGCTGCGTATACTCGGCCTGGGCCGACGCCTGGATGATCGAACGGCACATGCCCCGCGGAAAGCGCACCGTCACACCGTCGATTTCGGCGCCGCCCTGCTTCAGAATATCGAGCGCTTCGGGCATATCACGGAATTCGATCCCGACTTCCTCGAGGATGGTATCGGCGTTATTCTCGATCAGCTGCAGGCCTTCCTCGTCGAGCACCTCGAAACATGGAATCTTGCGCGTGATATAGGGTGCGCTGGCGACAACCGGTTTCTCGGCGCGGCGGGCATCGCGTCCGCCACGGCCGCGTCGGCCCCTGGCCGGTCGATTTGTTTCACTCATGGTAAACTCCTGCTATTCCCGTTTCGGAATTGCCTGATCAAGCGACCAAGTATGGTTTTTGCCGCATTTTCGGGCTGGCGCATGCGCGACCCGGAACTATTTGCCAGCGTCATTATCGATCACCGACCACGTATTGCCCAAATTGGAGGATACCGCTAAAGTCGCTAGAATGTGAGCGCAGTTCAGCAGATTCGTTACGGAGACCCGCGCTATTAGCGACAACACCGAAGTGATTGGCATCTTATTGATCGAGGGTTACCCGATCATCCCGTTCAGCTGCGTCGTCGACTCGATGCGCGCCGCCAACCGTCTTTCTGGCAAAGATCTCTACCAATGGGAATATTACGCCCCGGACCGGGAGCCGGTTGCGGCATCCTGCGGGATTACCGTGCCCACCAGCCCCCTGGGTGATGCCAAAAATCTGTCGACCCTGGTCATCGTCGCGCCCAATACCGCCCAGGAGTTCGACAACGCGGCTACCCTCCGGCAGCTCAAGGCGCTCGACAAGCAGCAGGTAAACCTGGGTTCCGCCAGTTCCGGCAGCTTTATCCTGGCGCGTGCGGGTTTGCTGGATGACTGCCGCTGCACCATTCACTGGGAAAACATCCCCGTGTTCAAGGAGCTTTATCCGCAACTCGAAGTGGCCTTTAGCCTTTACGAAATCGCCGAGCGCCGGTTTACCTGTTCCGGCGGCACCGCGGCGCTCGACATGATGCTCAAGCTGATCGAGAACCAGCACGGACGGCAGCTTGCCCAGCAAATTTCGCAACAGTTTCAGCACGATCGCATACGCACCGAGATCGATTCGCAGCAGATGGCCGATCGTATCGACCTGGCGATGAGCGCACCGAAGTTAATCGATGTCATCGACCTGATGGAAAACAACATCGAGGTGCCGCTCGCGTTACCGTCGATCGCGCAGAATTGTAACCTGTCACTGCGCCAGATAGAGCGCCTGTTTCACAAGTATCGCTCCGTCACGCCGAGCCAGTACTACCTGTCGTTGAGGCTGGCGCATGCCAAGCAGCTGTTACTGAACACCAATCGCAGCGTGATCGATATTTCGATCGCTACCGGCTTCGAAACCCAGTCCTATTTTACCGCCTGTTACCGCAAGCACTTTGGCAGTTCACCCCGCAGCCATCGTTCGCAGATTGCCACCGAACGCAAGGGCTAGCCATGAATCGATCCGTTTCCGTACTCGGCGCCGGCATCGTCGGCATTAGCTGCGCCCTCGAACTGCAGCGCCGCGGGTTCCAGGTGACGCTGATCGATCGCCGCGGCCCCGGCGAGGAAACCTCGTCCGGCAATGCCGGTATCCTGAGCTACAGCAACATCACGCCGATTGCCGATCCGGCGCTGTTGCCGCGGCTGCATCGCCTGCTGCTCAATCTTGATGCCGATTTCCTGATGCACTACCCGCACCTGCTATCGCTGCTGCCGTGGTTGACACGTTTCCTGCAGCGCTGCCGGCGACGAACCTTCCTCGTCGACGGCGATGCGATGAGCCTGCTGACGCGGGCGTCGATCGATATGCACCGGCAATGGATCGAGGCCGCGGGGCTGCAACCCCTGCTAAATTCAGGCGGCGGCTTGAAGCTCTATCGCCACCGAGATACTTTTGCACGCGATCGACTGGAGCGTGAACTGCTGCAGCAATGCGGCGTCAGGCATACCTTGCTCGATCCGGACGAGGTTTGGCAGCTCGAGCCGGACCTCAAGCGCATCTTCGTCCAGGGCGTCCTGATCGACGAGTCGATTTCGATTCGAAATCCCGAGAAACTCTGCAAGGCTTACGCACAAATGTTTGTCGATGCCGGTGGTCAAGTTCAGCGCGCCGGGATAAGCGCCCTGCGTCCAGCGCAAGACGGCTGGGAACTGACGACCGACCGGGGATCGGAGAGCGTCGAAAAACTGGTGGTTTGCATGGGCGCCTGGACGCCCGAGATAATCGGTCAACTCGGCTATGCCAATCCGCTCGCAATCGAGCGCGGTTATCACACGGTCGTGAGCCCGGCGCCGGGTACAGGACTATCGCGTCCGATCTTCGATGTCGATGCCGGTTACGTCATGGCACCGATGGAAATGGGGCTGCGCGTCACCACCGGCAGCAACCTCACGCGGCGCGAGGCCCGACCCGACCCGCGCCAGGTTGCCCGTGTCATGCCCCGGGTGCGCGAGGCGATTGCCATAGACCAGGAATTATTGCCTGAACCCTGGATGGGCCGGCGCCCGACGGTGCCGGATACGCTGCCGATAATCGGGCCGGCGCCGCGGCACCAGAACCTGTGGCTCGCGTTTGCGCATTCGCACATGGGGCTGACTATGGGACCGATCAGCGGCCTGCTGATTGCCAATTTTATCGAGGGCAAGCCGCAGCCGTTCTCACCCGAAGCCTGCAGACCCGCGCGCTACCTTTAGGCATTTGAAAAGAGCGTCGGTTGTGTAGCGATGGGTAACTTCTAGCCCGTATCGAGACCTGTTTGCTGGTGTCTGGATTTTAATTTAACCCGGGATGACCGGAATTACGCCAGTCGAAAGTCTTACTGAAAGTGAAAACGGGCGTGTTCCGGGGGTAACGGCGTTTTACCGAGGATGAAATCGGCCGCGCGCGCTGCGATCATTTGCGTCGGCGCGTTCAGATTGCCGCTGACGATAGCCGGCATCACCGAGGCGTCGACCACGCGTAATCCGTCGAGGCCGTGAACTTTCAGTTCGGCGTCGACCACCGAGTTTTCGCCCTTGCCCATGCGGCAACTGCAGCTGGGATGATAGTCGGTCGACGCGGTGGCGCGTATCCAGTCCTCGATTTCCGATTCCGACTTAACCTCGGGCATCGGTTCGGTGCGTTCGCCGCGAAAAGCGATAAACGCGGGCTGCATGATCAACTGGTTGAGCTTGTGAAAACCTTCCACCAGCTCGCGCAAATCCCGGGCCTCGGACAGGTAATTGAAATGAGCCGCGGGCCGGTCGAGCGGATTGCCCGAGGTCAGCGCAATATGGCCCGAGCTCGCCGGCCGCAGCTGCTCGACCTGCAGCGTGAAACCCTGCGACAGGACAATCTTGCGGCCGTGAAATTTCGCTGAAATCGGCGCAAAGTGATACTGCAGGTTCGGATAGTCGACCTTATCGTTGCCCCGAATCAAGCCCCCGGCTTCCCAGATATTGGATGCGCCGAAGCCGTCCTTGCTGGTTAGCCAGCGCGCACCGATCCTCAGTTTATTCCACGGTCGGCTGACGCGGTGATAGGTGATCGGCTGGGTACAGCGCCAGCTGCAGTTCAGTTTCAGATGATCCTGCAGGTTTTGCCCGACCGCGGGCATTTCGTGACGCAGCGTGATGCCGTGCTTTTTCAGTTCTGCCGCCGGCCCGATGCCCGACAGCATCAGCACCTGTGGCGATTTGATCGCGCCGCAGGACAATATCACTTCACGCCGCGCGCGAATCACCTGAACCTTGCCCTGGTGCTGGAAGCGGACGCCGGTGGCGCGGTGGTTTTCCAGCAGGATTTGCTCGACCAGTGCGTGTGTCACCAGCTCCAGGTTGGAGCGCGTCAGCGCGGGTTTAAGATGCGCCACCGCGGCGCTGCAGCGACGCCCGTCGCGAATGGTGCTGTCGAGACGTGCCAGACCCTCGGGCTGATAACCGTTGAGATCGTCTGACCTGCCCTGCTTGGAAGTTTCACCGGCAGTGAGGAAAGCGTCGAACAGCGGATTTTCGAGCTTGCCGCGGGCGACGCCGAGCGGCCCGCTGTCACCGCGCCATTCGTTGGCGCCGCGCTCGGAGGTTTCGCCGGCCTTGAAATAGGGCAGGCAGTCGGCGTAGCTCCAGCCATCGAGGCCGAGCTCGTCGTTCCAGCGATCATAATCTTTCGGATGCCCGCGCATGTACACCATCGAGTTGATCGACGACGAGCCGCCCAATACCTTGCCGCGCGGTAGTTCGACCTTGCGTTGCTCGAGTTCGGCCTCGGCCTCGGTTTCGTAGTTCCAGTTGATCGACGGGTCCTTGTAAACGCTGTGTACTCCAGCGGGGATGTGGATCATGAGTTTGCTATCCACCCCGCCAGCCTCGACGATCAGCACCGAGTGCTCACCGCTTTCGCTGAGGCGATTGGCGAGCACGCAGCCGGCCGAGCCCGCGCCCAGGATGATGTAATCGTATTCGGCTTTCATGCGCAGAGCATCGCAACTGTATCGAGACAGGTCAATCCCTAATGGTAACCGTCCGGGTTAACGGTTCACGGCCGCGAGATATTTAACACGCGCCGCGGCGGGCACTGAATAAGGCATGCCGGGTAGCAAAAAGCTTGGATGCGGTTATGGCTTCGAATATGATCGCCGCTACAACCAGACGACGGGCTTACATGAGCGAAATTTACGATTTCGATCGACAGATCGACCGCAGCAACGCCACCAGCGCCAAGTGGGAAAAGTACCGCGGCCGCGATATTTTACCGATGTGGGTGGCGGATACCGATTTCACGGTATTGCCCGAAGTCCAGCAGGCGTTGCATCGTCGCGCCGATCACCCCGTGTTCGGTTACGGGCATACGCCGGAGCACCTGATCGAAGTGCTGGTCGAGCGCATGCGCCGCTTGTACCAGTGGCAGATCGAACCCGACTGGCTGGTATTTTTACCCGGTATCGTCGGCGCGCTGTTCCTCGCCTGTCGCGCCACCGGCAAGCCTGGTGACGAAGTCTTTCGTCCAGCAATTATTTACCCGCCGTTCGCTAAGGCGCCGCAGATGAACGCGCAAATCGGCCTGCCGGTACCGATGCGCATGCAAGAGGATCGCATGATCATCGACCTGGACTGGCTCGAGCAGCAGCCCACGCGTCCGGGGCAGTTGCTGCTGCTATGCAACCCGCAAAACCCGGGCGGCGCGATTTACCGCGAAAGCGAGTTACAGCGCCTTGCCGAGTTCGTTATACAGCGGGACATGCTGCTGTGCTCGGATGAAATTCATTGCGACCTGATTCTTGACCCGATCAGGAAACACCTCCCGATTGCATCGCTGGGCCCTGAAATCGAGCAGCGCAGCATTACCCTGATGGCGCCGAGCAAGACTTTTAACCTGGCCGGGCTCGGCTGCGCCTTCGCGATCGTGCGCCAGCCGGAATTGCGTGCGCAGATGAAAGTCAGTCCCTATATCGTGCCGCACGTCAATGTCATGGGCCTGGCCGCGGCCGAGGCGGCTTACGAGTTCGGCGACGAGTGGATACGCCAGCAGTGCGCCTACCTTGCCGCCAACCGGGACTACCTGATCGATGCAATCAACCGTATTCCCGGCTTGAGCCTGGGATCGATCGAGGCAACTTACCTGGCCTGGATCGATGTCTCCGCGCTCGGGCTCGAAGATCCGATGGAATTCTTCGAAAACGCCGGCGTCGGCATGTCTCCAGGACGTGATTTTGGCGACAATGGCTTCATGCGTCTCAATTTCGGCTGCCCCCGCAGTCGCGTCGAACAGGCGGTGGAACGCATCCGTAAAGCCGTTGAATCTCTGGCCTAGCGCCCTCCAGGCCGCTTCGATGCCGCGCCAACGGCATGTCGTAATTGTCTTTTCTTAGGTCGTTCTAGTTCGGCGCCAGGCCGGCGGTTTCCGATATTCTCGTGCATCTTCACGTGGGGTCCCGTTAAACGGGACTCCACATTGCGAAACATAGAACAAGGCGGATTGATCAATGGCGATTCCTTCTCATGTAAAATATCTGGTTATCGGTGCGGGTATACACGGTCTCAGTACCGCTTACCACCTGGCGCAACAGCTCAAGGCCCAGGGCAAGGGCGACGGGCGCGATATCCTCGTGGTCGACAAGGGTGGCATCGCCGCGGGAGCATCCGGCATCGCCTGCGGGGTGGTACGTAATAATTACTTCCAGCCGGCAATGCGCGAACTGATGGCGCATAGCGTCGGTGTCTGGGAGACCGACCCCGAGGGTTACAGCTATCACCCGGTCGGCTACATGCAGATCAGCCCGGAAAGCATGCATGATGACGTCGCCAGCATCGCGCGTCAGCAAAAGGAAATCGGTTACGAGTCGACCTTCATCGAAGGCGAAAAGGAATCCGCGGAATACATGAAGACCCTGTTCCATGACTGGCAGGCCAAAGGCATCACTTCGGTGCTGCACGAAAAGCGCGGCGGGTACGCGAATAACACCAAAGCGATGTACGCACTTGCTACCAAGGCGGAAAACGAGGGCGTGCGTATCCTGACCGGCTGCACCGTCACCGGTTTCAAGAGCGATTCGGCCGGCGGCGCGGTGCGGGCGGTGGAAACCGACAAGGGCGAGATTGGTTGCGACCAGATCGTCATCGGCGCGGGCCCCTGGGCCAAGACCGTATGGGACATGCTCGAATTGCCGAAGACCATCAGCATCAAGGGTGCCGATGGCCACGTGCACGACAACGTGCCGATGTGGATTTACTGGTCCTTGCAGGAAGGCACTCTCGGCGTCGACCCGGAGCTGCAGAAAACCAACGATGGCAAGTTCCCGCCGGTGATCCACGTCGACAGCAACGAGCCGCTGTACTCGGATTTCGACGGCAGCCTGATCACCGACCAGATGTGGGGTATTTACTACAAGCCCGACTTTCACTTCGGCGGTATCCAGGGCGGCGCCGCGCCTTACGCGATCGACACCGATCCCGATGACGTCGCGGTCGATCCCTACGGCGTCGATTCGCCCGATTTCGTAGTCGGTGAGGATTTCGCGCATATGTGGACCTCGGCGCTGGCGCATTGCCAGAAGCGGTTCGAAGGCCAGTTCGAGTACTACAAGAACGAGCCCTCGGGCGGCATCGGTTCGTTTACCCCGGACAGTTTCCCGGTGTTCGACGTGTTTCGTGAAAACTGCTACCTGATCGCCGATTCCAATCATGGTTACAAGATGCTCGGCGTCGGTAAGCTGGTGGCCGAGGAGCTGTGCGGGCAGAAGAGCTCGCTGCTCGAGCCGTTCCGCTTCTCGCGTTACGCCGAGGGCAGACTGCATCCGGTATCGAACAGCCCGTTTCCCTGGTCATGACAACGAGGCCACCGTGTGAATCACACGGTGGCCTCGTTGTCATCCCGGAATTCGCGTAGCGAATATCCGGGATCTCGTAACGAATCCACGATGTCCGTCAGAGGATAAATACTCCGTTATTGGCCTGCACTCCTGGTGCAGGCTTTTTTTACCTGCAGCCAGGGGCGCCAGCCGAGCGCGAGGGTTGCCGTCGAATTTGTGAACGAAGTCGAGGCTTTGAACCGGTAACCGCAGCCGGCGATTTCAGGTCTGCGCGAAATGGGGCCGGGTGCGGTTGGCAAAGGCCACCAGCGACAGCATGACGGGCACCTCGACCAGCACGCCGACGACGGTGGCGAGTGCGGCGCCCGAGTTCAGTCCGAACAGGCTAATCGCGACCGCCACTGCGAGTTCGAAGAAGTTGGAGGTACCGATCAGCGCGGCCGGCGCCGCGGTGTCGAAGGGCACGCGCCACAGGTAGGCCCAGCCGTAGGCGACGGCGAATATGGCGTAACTCTGGATCAGCAGCGGGATCGCGATCAACACGATAACCATCGGCTTGTCGATAATGGTCTGTGCCTGGAATCCGAATAGCAGTACGACAGTTGCCAGCAATCCCATGACCGAGAAGGGTTTGATCTTCGCGGTGAAATCCGCGATGTGTTCGTGGTTGCCCGTATTGTCCAGCATCTTGCGCGTCATGTAGCCCGCTGCCAGCGGAATTACCACGTACAGGATTACCGACAGCAGCAGTGTCTCCCAGGGCACCACGATATCGGTCACGCCGAGCAGCAACGCCGCGATCGGTGCGAATGCAAACACCATGATGATATCGTTGATCGAGACCTGAACCAGCGTGTAGTTGGCGTCACCGCGCACCATCTGGCTCCAGACGAACACCATCGCGGTGCAGGGGGCAACTCCCAGCAGGATCATGCCGGCGATGTACTCCCGGCCGGTTTGCGGATCGACCAGTCCGGCAAACACGTGTTCGAAGAACAGCACGCCGAGCGCCGCCATGGTGAAGGGCTTGATCAGCCAGTTGACCACCAGCGTGATACACAGGCCGCGCGGCTTCTTGCCGACATCCTTGATCGAGGCGAAATCGACGTTGACCATCATCGGATAAATCATGATCCAGATGAGTACCGCGACTACCATGTTGACGCTGGCATATTCGAAGCCGGCAACCAGCTGAAAAAGTTGCGGCATTGTCACGCCGCCGGCCACGCCGGCCACGATGCAAAGTGCCACCCAAAGTGACAGGTAACGTTCGAATATGCCCATTATTGTTTCGCTTCCAGTATTGGTTTATCGAGTCGGAATACTGCTAGCAGCAGCTGGATTCCGTTTTCGCGGCCTCGGGTTGCGAGCGGCCGCAGCAGGAGGTATCGGGATTGGCATTCTTGATGGTATCGGTGCCGTAAACCGGGCTTTCGCCAAGCGTCAGAAAGGTTTCCCAGGCAATGCTGTCAGGATCGAAGATCCAGCTTTTCTCCGAGTTGGCGTAGCAGCAGGTGGTCTCGCCTTCCTCGATCACCGGCGCGCTGGCGGTTTTGAGGCGCGAATAGACTTCACCGAGTTCGTCGTTGTTTTCGACCTGGATGCCGAGATGGTCGAGACCCTTGCGCTCACCGCGAGTGGTAATGGCAAAGTTGACGCGCGGGTCATCCAGCATCCACTTGGCGTAATCTTCCTTCAGTACGGCGGGTTCCGCATTGAACAATGAATTGTAGAAACCGACGGATGAATCGAGATCGGAGACGGAA
Source organism: uncultured Gammaproteobacteria bacterium (assembly GCA_947260025.1). Taxonomy (GTDB): domain Bacteria; phylum Pseudomonadota; class Gammaproteobacteria. Next base: position 18,138 of record CAMYON010000062.1, on the reverse strand, counting down.
AGGTTGACGTGCAGACGCTTCATGAATTTACTCCACTAGGTTTGGTTGAGTCGCAGCACCGCGGCAGCAGGCTTTCCAGTGCTGGCAGGCAGACCTCGGGACTGCCCTGGCAGCATTCTTCCATCAGGAAGGTGAACAGCGCGCGGGTGCCCTCGAAGTCGATACTGTAGATGATCGAGCGGCTCTCGCGCCTGGAGTTGACCAGGCCGGCATTAACGAGTGTCGACAGGTGCGTCGACAGGGTGTTGTGCGGAATATCCAGTGCATCGGCAATACGACCAGCCGCCATGCCCTCGGTGCCGCTGCCCACCAGCAGCCTGAAAGCCCTGAGCCGGGATGCCTGCGATAGTGCGCTGAGCGCTTTTGCCGCGTTAGGTATGTCCATTTGTCGACGATAATCGACATATTAATTCAAATCAAGCTTTTTCATCGCCTTCGCTCGAATTTACGCATGACATGCCGGCTTCCCGGATAACTGTGTCGAGTGTTAAATCTTTGACGACAAAATGCACAAGAAATAATAAGATCGGACCTCGATGGCAGTTACCTGGTTGAGTCATCCCCCGCGGAAGCGGGGATCTTGCGAAACTCGTTTTCAGTCGGTTCAGGATACGGACCCTCCGCTTAGGCGGTTATGACTGCCTTAAGTGCAATTCAGATCGCGCCTCTGTAACAGGTGATTACATGACCGAGAAATTCGATTACATCATCGTCGGTGCCGGCTCGGCCGGTTGCGTGCTCGCCAATCGTCTCAGCGAAGACCTGGATACCACGGTTGCGCTGCTCGAATTCGGCGGCAGCGATAACAGCATCTTTATCCAGATGCCGACCGCCTTGTCGATCCCGATGAACATGAAGAAGTACAACTGGTTTTACGAATCGGAACCAGAGCCTTATCTCGACAATCGGCGTATGCATTGCCCGCGCGGTAAGGTGTTGGGCGGGTCCTCTTCGATCAACGGCATGGTTTACGTGCGTGGTCACGCACTCGATTTCGACGAGTGGGAGAACCAGGGCGCGCGGGAATGGGCTTACCGTAATTGCCTGCCCTATTTTAAAAAAGCCGACAACTGGGCCTTCGGCAGCGACGAGTATCGCGCGCATGACGGGCCGCTCGCGGTCAACAACGGCAACAATATGTACAACCCGCTGTACCGCGCCTTTATCGAGGCCGGCGTGCAGGCCGGGTATATGAAAACCGCGGATTACAACGGCCGCCAGCAGGAAGGCTTCGGGCCGATGCATATGACGGTCAAGAACGGCGTGCGCTGGTCGACCGCCAACGCCTACCTGAAACCGGCGCTGGACCGCCCCAACCTGAAAGTCATTACCGGCGCGCTCAGCCAGCGTATCCTGCTCGAGGGCAAACGCGCCACCGGCGTCGAGTTCGTGCGCGACGGCGGCAAGCAAACCCTGGGCGCAAAGCGCGAGGTCATTCTGAGCGCTGGACCGATTGCCTCGCCGCATTTACTGCAGCTATCCGGTATCGGCCCGGGCGCGGTGCTGCAGCAGGCCGGCGTCGAAGTAGTTCACGATTTACCCGGGGTCGGCGAAAACCTGCAGGACCACCTCGAGTTCTACTTCCAGTTTCGTTGCAATAAACCGATCTCGCTCAACGCCGAGCTCAATCCCTGGCGTAAATTCCTGATCGGCAGTCGCTGGCTCCTGACCAGGAAAGGCCTCGGTGCAACCAATCACTTCGAGTCCTGCGCTTTCATCCGTTCCAAAGCCGGTATCAAGTGGCCCGACATCCAGTACCATTTTCTGCCGGGCGCGATGCGTTACGACGGCAACGCCGCTTTCGATGGCCATGGCTTCCAGGTCCACGTCGGGCACAACAAGCCGCGCAGCCGCGGCACGGTCAGGCTGCGCACCCCGAGCGTGCAGGACAAGCCGGAAATTATTTTCAATTACCTGCAGCACGAGGAAGATATCGAGGCCTTCCGCGCCTGCGTGCGGTTGACGCGGGAAATTATTGGCCAGCCGGCGATGGATGCCTACCGCGGCCCCGAGATCCAGCCCGGAGAAGGCGTGCAAAGCGATGACGAAATCGACGCCTTCGTGCGTGGCGCGGTCGAGTCGGCCTACCATCCCTCCTGCGCCTGCCGCATGGGCGAGGACGACATGGCGGTGGTCGATTCCGAAACCCGCGTGCGCGGCATCGAGGCCCTGCGCGTGGTCGACTCGTCGATTTTCCCGACCATCACCAACGGCAATCTCAACTCGCCGACGATCATGCTCGCCGAGCGCGCCGCCGACATCATCAAGGGCAAGGGTATGCTGCCGCCGTCCGACGCCGCGGTTGGCCTAGGTCAGGACTGGGAAACCCTGCAGCGTTCTGCTGCTACCTGAGCGTCGTACCGGGAGCTACTCGTTGGTAGCGGCAGCGTCGTCCTGGATGGTTTCGACACAGGTCCAGCCCCAGGACTCGAGCTTGGTGACGAAGCCTGCGGCTTGATCCGCGCAATAGGCGGCATCATTCTGTGCATTCCACAGCACCTGGTCTTCGACGCCCTCGGTTAGTTTCTTATAGACAACCTGGCAGGGTACCGGGGCTTCGGTGGTTTGCACGACGTGGACTTCACGCACGTCATTGTCGTGGCGACAGCTCCACGATTCAGCCAGCGCGCTGAGCGGGGTTAGCAGTGAAACGACGAGTATCGTAAGTGTCGGTTTGAACAAAGTCATTGAGATAATCTCCTGGTGTTGAAGGCGCAGGCGAAGCTGGATTGGCTGACCGTGAGCGCCGTTAAGTTAACTGAAATCCGTAACAATTTCATCCGTTTGATTAGCCGACGATAGCGAGCAGTACGCCGGCAGCGACAGCCGAGCCGATTACACCGGCGACATTGGGGCCCATGGCGTGCATCAGCAGGAAATTCTGCGGATTGGCCTGCAGCCCGATCTTGTTGGCGACGCGTGCCGCCATCGGTACCGCTGAGACACCGGCCGCGCCGATCAGCGGATTCACAGATTTGCCGGTGACGCGGTACATGATCTTCCCCATGATTACGCCGGCCGCGGTGCCGATCGAAAACGCAACCATCCCGAGCAGCAGAATGCCGAGGGTTTCGGCACTCAGGAATATATCGGCGGCGAGCTTGGAGCCAACCGCCAGGCCGAGGAATATCGTCACGATATTGATCAATTCGTTTTGCGCGGTACTGCTCAGGCGCTCGACTACCCCGCATTCCTTGAGCAGGTTGCCGAAGCACAGCATACCGACCAGCGGCGTCGCCGACGGTAGTAGCAAGATAGCCACCAGCAACAGCAGCAGTGGAAACAGGATTTTTTCGAGCTTGCCCACGTGGCGCAACTGCGTCATTTTGGTCTTGCGCTCTTCCTCGGTGGTCAGCAGCTTCATGATCGGCGGCTGGATGATCGGTACCAGCGCCATATAGGAATAGGCCGCTACGGCAATCGCACCCAGCAGGTCGGGTGCCAGCCGCGAAGCGACGTAAATCGCGGTGGGTCCGTCGGCGCCGCCGATGATGGAGATCGCGGCAGCGTCGGCCATGGTGAATTCCATCCCTGGCAACAGGTTCATCGCGATCGCGCCGAATAGCGTGAAGAAAATACCGAACTGCGCCGCGGCGCCGAGGATCATCAGGCTGGGCCGCGCCAGCAGCGGCCCGAAGTCGGTCATCGCGCCGACACCCATGAAGATCAGCAGCGGGAACACGCCGGTTTCGATGCCGGCGTGATAGAGAATGCCGAGGAGACCGTCCGGACCGGCGATACCCGCAATCGGGATATTGGCGAGTATCCCGCCGAAACCGATCGGGACCAGCAGCAGCGGCTCGAAACCCCTGGCCACGGCGAGATATATCAGGCCCACGCCAACGGCGATCATGATCGCCTGACCCGGGGTAAAATTGTACAACCCGGTCGATGCCCAGAGCTGCAGGAGACCCTGTTCCATGCGGGCCTAACCGATGGTCATCAGGTGTTGGTCGGAGGTAATCGCATCGCCTTTCTTGACCGCGATCGATTGCACCGTACCGCTGGCGCTGGCGCGGATCTCGGTTTCCATTTTCATCGCCTCGACGATGAACACCGGGTCGCCTGGGGCCGGCGCTGGGGCCGTCGCGGGCGTGGCTGCCGGGCTTGCCGTCACGGGAGTAATCTGGCTGATATCGGCATCCCCTGGTCCAACGATAACGTCATACTGGGTACCGTTGACACTGACTCGATAGCTTTCCACGTCGCCGGGCGCGGCGGCTGTCGGCGCGGCTGCGACCGCGGGGGCTGGTGCCGCCTTGGGTTCCTGACCCGGCGCGGGCTCGAAGGCATCCGGGTTGTCGCGATTTTTCAGAAAATTGATACCGACTTGCTGAAACAGTGCGTAGATCAGCACGTCGTCGATTTCATTGTCGCAGAGCTTTATATTTTCTTCCTTAGCGATGTCCTTGAGCTCGTTCGTAAGCTTGTCCATCTCGGGCTCGATCAGGTCGGCCGGGCGGCAGGTGACCGGTTCGTCCCCGGCGAGTACGCGGGTCTGCAGTTCGTCGTTGACCGGCGCCGCGGTGGCGCCGTATTCGCCGCGTAACACGCCCGCGGTTTCCTTGCTGATGGACTTGTAACGCTCACCGCTGAGCACGTTGATTACCGACTGGGTGCCGACGATTTGCGAGGTCGGCGTCACCAGCGGCACGTAACCCAGGTCCTTGCGCACTGTCGGAATTTCTTTCAGCACTTCGTCGAGCCGGTCGCTGGCGTTCTGGTCGCGCAGCTGGTTTTCCAGGTTGGTCAGCATCCCGCCCGGCACCTGCGCCGTCAGAATGCGCGGGTCGACGCCCTTGAGCGCACCTTCGAATTTCGCGTATTTCTTGCGCACGTCGCGGAAGTAGAGCGAGATTTCCTCCAGCAGGTCGAGATCCATACCGGTGGCGCGATCGCTTTCCTGCATGATCGCGACGAAGGTTTCGGTCGGCGAATGGCCATAGGTCAAACTCATCGAAGAAATGGAGGTATCGATCATGTCGATACCGGCGTCGATCGCCTTCATCAGCGTCGCGGTCGACAGCCCGGTGGTTGCGTGGCAGTGGATTCCAAGCGGCACCGAGCAGGTTTCCTTGATGCGGCTGACCATTTCCTCGGCGGTATAGGGATGCAGCAGCCCGGCCATGTCCTTGATGCAGATCGAGTGGCAGCCCATGTCTTCGAGCTGCTTCGCCATGTCGACCCACAGGTCGACGTTATGTACCGGGCTCAAGGTGTAGGACAGCGCTCCCTGCGCGTGTTTACCCACCGCGACGGTTGCCTTGACCGCGGTTTCGAAGTTGCGCATGTCGTTCATCGCATCGAAGATGCGAAATACGTCCATGCCGTTTGCGGCACAGCGCTCGACGAATTTTTCGATCACGTCGTCGGCGTAATGCCGATAGCCCAGAGCGTTCTGGCCGCGCAGCAGCATTTGCATCGGCGTGTTCGGCATCGCCGCCTTGATCTTGCGCAAGCGCTCCCAGGGGTCTTCTCCCAGGTAACGGATGCAGGCGTCGAAAGTTGCCCCGCCCCAGGTTTCCATTGACCAGAAACCAACCTTGTCCAGTTTTTCCGCGATCGGCAGCATGTCCTCGATGCGAACTCGCGTCGCCAGCAGCGATTGCGATGCGTCGCGTAAAACCAGCTCTGTTATCAAAAGAGGATTCGACATAAAAATTACCTGCGCTTTCGATATTGGTGAATCGCCGACGTGATCGCGGCGATATGATCGTTGTTGACGGCAGGTTGTACCGCCGGTGCTGCCGCAACGCTGCTGACTTCAACCGGAACAATTTTCGAAACGATGGAAATCAGCCCGATCAACAGGATCAGGATGATGAAGACTGCGCCCATGCCCAGGCCGAGTAACTGCAAACTCTGCACTAGTAGCTGCTCACTTTCCATAACGAGAGGTTCGGCTTATGCGACAAAGAGCGCGGATTATACTATTGAAATGCACGGATTTCAGGTTTTCGCGGCGCGCAGGCTTTGCACCGTAGCCGTCGGAGTCAGGATTTCGGGAGCCATCTGAATCTCGATCAGGGCGGGTCTCGATGCAGCCAGGCAACGTTCGAAGGCGGCTTCGAATTCGCTGGTTCTGACCACCCGTTCGCCGTGGGCAGCATGCGCCTCGGCGAGCGCGACAAAATCGGGATTGATCATGTCGGTGCCGATCACGCGCTCCGGGTACTCGCGTTCCTGGTGCGCGCGGATGGTGCCATAGATGCCGTTGTTGACCACGATGACGATAATGTTCACCCCGTACTGCATTGCGGTCGCCAGTTCCTGCACGTTGATCATGAAGTCGCCGTCGCCGCAAACTGCCACTACGCAGCGCTCGGGGTAGCGCAACTTGGCGGCGATCGCAGCCGGCAGGCCGTAACCCATGGTTCCACTGGTAGGCGCGAGCTGGGTTCGATATTTGCGATAGCGGAAAAAGCGATGCAGCCAGCCGGTATTGTTGCCGGCGCCGTTGCAGATGATGGCCTCGTTGTCGGTCTGGTTTCTGATACCGTGGATGATATCGGCAAACTGCAGTTCGCCCTCGACCTCGATCGATCGGTTCCAGGTGAGGTAATCCTGGTGCGCCTGCGTCGCCTGCTGCCGGCGCGAGTCGTCGGGTGCCGCGACGGGGTCGAGGGCCGCCAGCGCTTCGACGAAGCGATCGCTGCTGGCGTTGATCGCCAGCTCGGGCTGGTAAATGTGGCCCAGCTCTTCCGCGCCCGCATGGACGTGTATCATGCGCTGCCGCGGGCAGGGGATATCGATCAGTTTGAATCCGCCGGTGGTCATTTCGCCGAGGCGCGCGCCGATCACCAGCATGCAGTCGGCGTCGGCGATGCGCCCGGTTAGCGCGGGATTAACGCCGAGCCCGAGGTCGCCGGCATAGTTGGGGTGATCGTTATCGAAATAATCCTGGCAGCGGAACGAGTTGGCAACCGGGATCGCGTGGGCCTCGGCAAATGCTTCCAGTTGCAGGCGTGTCGTGTCGCTCCAGCCGCTGCCGCCGACGATGATAACGGGACGTTCGGCGTCGGCGAGCATTGCGGCTGCCTGCCGGACATCTTCGCTGGCCGGGCTGATTTTAACCCCGCGCCATTGCCCCGCGTCGCCGCTGTCTGTCAAATCGGTGAGCATATCCTCGGGCAGCGCCAGCACCACCGGGCCGGGGCGTCCGCTGGTGGCGACGCTGAAGGCGCGATTGAGATACTCCGGGATGCGGTCGGCGTCGTCGATCTGCGCGACCCACTTGGCGACCTCCGAAAACATGCGGCGGTAATCGATCTCCTGGAAGGCCTCGCGATCGATATCCTTGCGCGCGATCTGCCCGATTAGCAGGATCATCGGCGTCGAATCCTGTAACGCCACGTGCAGGCCGCCGCTGGCGTTGGTGGCACCGGGGCCGCGCGTGACGAAGCACACGCCGGGCCTGCCGGTAAGCTTGCCCTCGGCCTCGGTCATGTAGGCTGCGCCACCTTCGTTGCGGCAGACGATGACAGAGATTTCGCTGCGATCGAACAGTGCATCCAGCGCCGCGAGGTAGCTTTCCCCCGGGATGCAGAAGATGCGTTCGACACCGTTGATCTTGAGCGCGTCGATTAAAACTTCGGCGCCGCTGCGGGACTTGTTGTTCCTGGTCAAAATAGTTGGGCTGCGATTGGTTAGTAATTGTTTATCGGTTTCTGCCACTGTTCCTGGCGTCGCATATTACACGGTCGGCGCCTGTGATCGGGCTGTCCGTATCTTCGCCATGATCCGCTTAAAAAGCAATGCCTGTGCTCGCCGAAAGTTGATTCATTTTACGGCGCGACCGGATATTGCGGATCGTTTAGCGCGCTAGTCTGCGGGTAATCTTCGAGTCGATTCGGCGCCACGCGAAAAAGTGCGGGCGTAGATCTCCGAATAACCATAGAATCCCGGGCATGCTATCGACTCATGCAAAAGGCTTGCTGATCACGGCCTGCGGCGTCCTGATCATTTCACCGGACGGCCTGCTGACGCGTCTTATCGTCGCCGACCACTGGACCATGATTTTCTGGCGTGCGCTATTGCTGTCGTTCGGCATGTGGCTGGTGCTCGGTTTTACCTGCCCGAATCGTGTCTGGCAGCAATATAAAACCCTGAAGGGCGCCGCGCTGTTAAAGGTCGTCGCCTACTCGCTGGGCACGATTTCGTTCATTTTTGCGATCACCCATACCAGCGTTGCCAATACCCTGATCATCCTCAGCACGACCCCCCTGTTCGCGGCCATCATCAGTCGCGTGCTGTTAAACGAGAAAATCGAACGCCGCACGCTGATCGCGATCGGCCTGGTGGCGTTCGGCATTGCCGTCATCGCAACGGGTAGCGACGATAATGCGAGCAGCCGTCTCGGCGATATGGTCGCGCTGCTGGGCTCCTTTTTTCTTGCCTGCGGTTTCAGTTTCGTGCGCCGCTTTCCGGACGCCTCGACCATTGCGGCGATCTCCTGTAGCGGCATCCTGACCGCTTTGCTGGTATTGCCGCTGGCCGCGCCGTTTTCGATAACGCAATCCGACCTGGGCTATTTGCTGATCATGGGCATCTACATGCTGCCGCTCGGCAGCGCGCTGATGTTTATCGGACCGCGCTATATTCCGGCGCCCGAGGTCGGATTGCTATTGTTGCTGGAATCGGTGCTGGGGCCGGTCTGGGTGTGGCTGGCGCTTGGTGAAAAACCCGGTATCTATACCCTGATCGGCGGTTCTATCGTGTTATCGACCCTCGCACTGAACACCGTATGGGCGCTCAGGCAGCGCCGTTTCAAGGCGGTAGCAATGCCCCAGAGTGTTTAAATCTGGCTATAAAGCTTCCCAATAATTAGGCACTCGTCACTGGTTTTCCTCGTTTGTCGGGATATACTGCGGAGCTGAATTACGGGAACGATCTCCCGGGTAAAACAATAACTGGAAGTAATACCGATGAGCAGCCGAGTTGAAATCAGCGGTCTTAGCGTCGACCGTGCCCTGTACGAACTAGTAGAAAAAGATATAGCGCCCGGGACTGGCGTCGATAGCGCCCGGTTCTGGCAGGCCTTTGCCGACATCAACCAGAAAATGGGTCCCGATAACCGTCGCCTGCTGCAGCTGCGAGACGATATCCAGGCCAAACTCGACGCCTGGCACAAGAACCATTTCGGACAGATCGATGCCGCCGAGTACAAGGCATATCTCGAGGAAATCGGTTACCTGGTGCCGGAGGGCGGAGAATTTCAGGTCACCACGCCGAACGTCGACGACGAGATAGGCGTCATTGCCGGTCCGCAACTCGTGGTGCCGGTAGACAACGCGCGTTATGCCCTCAACGCGGCCAATGCCCGCTGGTACAGCCTCTACGATGCGCTTTATGGTACCGATATCATTCTCGAGGTCGAGGGCTGCAAAAAAACCGCGAAATACAACCCGGTACGCGGTCAGCAGGTTATTCGCTACGCGCGCGATTTTCTCGACCAGGCGGTGCCGCTCGCGGTCGGCAGTCACAGCTACGTGATTCGCTACCAGGTGACCTCGGGCAAACTGGTCGCGGTGATGGGAGACGGCAGTAAAACCGAGCTCGGCTGGCGCGAATGTTTCGCCGGATACCGCGGTGATCCAAACGAGCCCAGCGCGATCCTGTTTCGGCACAACAACCTGCACATCGAACTTTTGATCGGCGAGGGCTTTTACATCGGCCAGGGCGATCTGGCCAATATCTACGACGTGCGCATCGAGTCGGCGATTACCACCATCATGGATTGCGAGGACTCGGTGGCCGCGGTCGACGCGGAAGACAAGGTACGGGTTTACCGCAACTGGCTGGGCCTGATGAAGGGCGATCTAAAGACCACGGTGATGCGTGGCGACGAGGCGCTGGAGCGCAGCCTGAATCCCGATCCCGAGTATCTGTCGCCGCGTGGCGAGAGTTTTCGACTGCCGGGGCGCAGCCTGATGTTCGTGCGCAATGTAGGCACCCATATGTACACCGACGCGGTCACCTGTGACGGCGAGGAAGTGCCGGAAACTTTTCTCGACGCGATGGTCACCGCGCTCGCCGCCAAGCACGATTTACTCGGTAACGGCGAGTTCAGCAACAGCCGTACCGGCAGCGTCTATATCGTCAAACCCAAGATGCACGGGCCGGAGGAAGTCGCGGCCGCGGTGCAGCTGTTTGCCATGGTCGAGGATGCGCTCGGTATCGAGGCCGGCGCCCTCAAGATCGGCATCATGGACGAGGAGCGCCGCACCACGGTCAACCTGAAAGAATGTATCCGGGTCGCCAGCGATCGCGTGGTGTTCATTAATACCGGTTTTCTCGACCGTACCGGCGACGAGATCCATACCAGCATGGAAGCCGACGCGGTCATCCCGAAGAATGAAATCAAGTCATCGCGCTGGCTGCTCGCCTACGAGGACTGGAATGTCGACATTGGGCTCGAAACCGGGCTGCCCGGCCACGGGCAAATTGGCAAGGGCATGTGGGCCGCGCCTGACAACATGGCGGCGATGATGGAGCAGAAGATTGCGCATCCGCGCGCCGGCGCCAGCACCGCATGGGTGCCCTCGGCCGTGGCCGCCTGCCTGCATGCGATGCATTACCACCAGGTCGATGTCATTGCGCGCCAGCAACAGCTGGCCAACTGCGCGCGTGCCAGCCTCGACGATATACTGACGATCCCGTTGCTGGACGGGCGCAAGATTAACCAGGGTGACCTGATTCGTGAGCTCGAAAACAACGCGCAGGGCATTCTCGGTTACGTGGTGCGCTGGATCGAGCAGGGCGTCGGCTGCTCCAAGGTGCCCGATATTTCCGACGTATCCCTGATGGAAGATCGCGCCACCCTGCGAATTTCGAGTCAGCATATTGCCAACTGGCTGCATCATGGAATCACCACCGATGAACAGGTGCACCAGGTATTCGAAAAAATGGCGGAAATTGTCGATCGTCAGAACGCGGGCGATCCCGAGTATCGCGACATGGCGCCGGACTTCGACAACAGTATCGCTTTCCAGGGCGCGCTCGACCTGGTGTTCAAGGGCAGAGAGTTTGCCAACGGTTACACCGAGTTTGTGCTGCACCCGCGGCGCCGGGAATACAAGGCTCTGAGCCGCAGGCCGCGCCAGGATTCCTGACTCGGAGCGGGTTTGCGAACTAACGTGGTGATGAGCGCCGGTTGAAGCTGAGCGCTCCGCGTGCGCGCAGCTCGAGCGAGCGCAGGCTGTATAGCAAGAAGCGATTTACCGGCGTCTCCAGATCGACCTCGTGGGCCAGGCGTACCACGGCCCCGCTCTGGGCATCCAGTTCCGAGGGCCTGCCGCGCACCAGGTCGCGCTGCATCGACGTGGTCGAGTTCGGCGGTATATCCTCGAGGGTCTTTATCGTCCGCGCGACGCTGTCGTCCGGCAGGTTGATTTCCCGGGCGCGTCCCAGCTGGTAAATTTCCTCGGTGGCCTGGATCAACAGTTCTCGCGTTTCCGGTTGCTCCAGTAAAACGCCAAGCGGTGCGCGAGAGACCGCGCCGAGCCCGCTCCAGGGCGTAATCAGCATGAATTTCTGCCACATCGCCACCAGCACATCGTCCGGAATGCTCGATTTGACGCCGCTGCAGTGATTGAAAATCTCGGACAGGGTGTTGACCCGCGGATCGGCATGATTGTCCAGGTGACCGAAGCGTATCAGCGGGTTTGCGCCGCTGTGTTTGACGTGCCCCGGGCCCGCCATGAACGCGACAATGGCGCATAGTCCACCGAGTACGTTGGCCGGGTCGAGCACCTCGCCCAGTTGGTAAGGCGCTTCGACGCCATTTTGTAGCGGGGCAACCAGCGTGTCGGGGCCTACCATCGGTTTCATCGCCCTGGCCGCGGCCGGGACCTGCCAGCTCTTGACGCAGCACAGCACGTAGTCGACCACACCGACCTCGGCCGGATTATTGGTGACCTGGATCTTGTCGATAACGAAGTCGCCGGCGATGCTGCCGACCTTCAATCCCTCCGTGCGCAGCGCCGTCAGGGTTTCGTTTCGCGCAATGAAAACCACATCCTGGCCGAACTGCGCCAGGCGACCACCGAAATAGCCGCCTACACCACCGCTGCCATAAACTGCAATCCGCATCCTGTCTCCATGCAAATTAAAGGTTTAATCTGACATTATGGCTCAATGTTGTTGAATTGTAAGAAAAATTCTTGGACGGGGATCACACTGAAGCGGTTTTGACCCGGCCTGGGGATTATTGTTGATCAGGTTTCTTGACCCGGGTGGTAGGCAATACCTGCGCAGGCAGGGGATAAAAACCGGGTCCTGCGCCTGCGTCACGATCATGGTCAACACTGCATCGGGGTTAGGGTTATATATCCCATGGAAAATATTTCCATTTTATGGAAATTATGAAATAATCGCGCATCTTGAAATTAAATATATTAAAAACAAAGACTTAGATTTTTATTTCGCAGGCAAGTTAAATATTTTGGAATGCATTTTTAAATTAATTATTGTCGCGTTCAAGCAGGTTCCGGGTAGATTTCGGTGCTAGTGTGCGCGTCATGACGAATACGGTAGCCAGTATCGCTCGAAAGCGAGGCCGTCCCCCGGGCGGGAAAGCACGCGCGCGCGACGGTAAAAATCAGTCTTTGACGCGCGCGCTGACCCTGCTCGAGCGCCTGTCTGAATCGGACACGGGGATGCATCTGACCGACCTGTCTTACCAGCTGGGGATGCCGGCAGCGACCGTGCATCGCCTGCTCAGCACCTTCGAGGAGCTCGATTTTGTCGAGCAGGATCCTGACGAGGGGTCGTGGTTTATCGGCCTGAAGGCCTTTACCGTCGGGAACGCTTTTTTAAAGCGACGCGACTTCGTCGCCAGCGCCAGACCGTATATGAACGCGCTGGTCGACGAATGCGGTGAAACCGTGAACCTGGGCGTCATCGACGATGGCGAAGTGGTGTTTATCAGCCAGGTCGAATCGCAGGAAGTGATGCGCATGATCGTCAGGCTCGGCAGCCGCTCGCCGATCCATGCGTCCGGGGTTGGCAAGGCGATGTTGGCAAACATGCCGGAACAGCGGGTGACGCGCATACTGCAGCAGCGCGGGCTGGCGAGGTACACCGATCACACCATCGATAGCCCTGCCACGCTGCGCGATGAGCTCAAGCAGGTCAGGCAGCAGGGTTACGCACTCGATGACGAGGAGCATGCGGTCGGATTGCGCTGCGTGGCGGCGCCGATTTTTGACGAAAACGGCCAGGCACTGGCGGCAATTTCACTGTCTGGTCCGAAGGCGCGAATCGTCGACGGTCGTCTTGGCGAAATGGGTAACGCCGTGCGCCAGACCGCCGCCGAAATTACGCGTGAGCTGGGCGGGCGTATCCCCGCTGTAAAAGTCTGACCCGGCAGGAATGGAACCGAATTGAAACGAAAAAACTGTATCGATCTGGTAACCGCAAAGGCGGTCGCAGCAGCGGCGCAACAGTCTGCCGACGAGAACGGCTGGGACATGGTGATCGCGATCGTCGACGACGGCGGCCACCTGATGTACCTGCAGCGCGAAGGGGCGCAGCTCGGCAGCATCGATGTGGCGGTGAAGAAGGCGAAGGCCGCGTTGTTGTTTCGACGCCCGACCAGCGTGTTTGCCGATCGCGTCAACAACGGCGAGCCCGGTTACCTGGAAATGCCGGGAATCATGCCGCTGGAAGGCGGTGAACCGCTTACCTACGAGGGCGAAACTGTTGGCGCCATCGGTATTAGCGGGGCGAAAGCGAATGAAGACGGTATTGTCGCGCGCGCGGGCGCCGCGGCCATGCCATGAATTTTTTGTAACTGGAGAACTTAACGACATGTCAACCCAACCTGATATTGATTACCAAACCGAAGGGGAATTTGGAATTTTCCCACAACTAGTAATCCCCGATACGCTGGCGGCCGGCCCCGGCCCGGGCAACACCGATCCGCGCGTACTCGAGCGCTTCGCCGCGGCCGGTGTCGCGGATCACATGCAGGCCGACGTCGTGCGCGGAATGAAGGAAGCCAAGTTCATGCTGCGCGAGGTGTTCGGCACCAGCAATTTGTACACCTATGCCGTATGCGGCACCGGATGGAGCGCGCTGGACACCGCGTTCATGCCGATTCTCAAGGGTGACAAGGTAGTTTGCTTCGTCAACGGCACCTTCAGCGGCATCGATGACCTGAGCGTGCGCATGCACGTCGCCAACAATGAAGAGCTGGCGGCCAACCCGCTCGATCCGAAGCCGGAAAATGTCGTCACCGTCAACGTACCGCACGGCCAGTCGGTCACCGGTGAAGTCGTCGAGGCCGCGCTGGCCGAACACAAGCCGATGTGGGCCGTGATGGCGCACTGGGAAACCGGTAGTGGTCGTATCAACGATTTGCAGGGCTTCAACGACGCCTGCGCGAAGCACGACGTCATGGGCATCATCGACTGTGTTTCCAGCCTGGGTATCACCGATTTCAATATCGATGACTACCCGGCGGTAACCACCTGGGCTTCCTGTCCGCAGAAAGGGATCCTCGGTCTGCCGGTGACCTATGCACCGATCAGCTTCAACGACAAGGTCATCGACCTGATCAAGCAGCGCGGTTGCCCGAGCTACCTGCACAACCCGATTCTCGACGCGCGCCACTGGTGTATCAACGATGGCCAGGACGTCGAGGCGGCGGCCTATCACCGCACGCATTCCGGCTACGCGGTGGCTTCGTTCCACGAGGCGCTGCGCCTGTTGCTGCAGCACGGTCGTGCGCAAAAGGCGGCCGACTACGCGTTTTACGAGAAGGGCCTGCGCAGCGCGGTCGAAGCCATGGGTTGCGAAGTGACTTCGAACATGACCAGCCTGGTGGTATGCAACCTGCCCGCCGATCTCGCCGGTAAGGAGAAGGAGCTGGTCGGTAACTGCCGCGCGCGCGGTTTTGCCATCTGGCCGACCCTGTCCGAGCCGACCCAGGTCCGGATCGGGATTCTGAACCAGCTGACCCCCGCTGCGATCACCGACATCGTCGGCCGTTTCGCCGATGCGATGATCGAAATGGGCGCGCCGGTCGACAAGGATAAAATCCTGGACGATTTGAGCAGCTATCTCGCCAGTCGTTAATCAACCTGTAAAAGAGGGCGGAGGAATTTAATATCCTCCGCTCTCTTTAGCTTTCGCCAAAATTCTTCGCCCCGCTTTCAATTTTAGACGGCAAAAGGCCCTGACCCCGTCGAAGCGGCTGCGTCGTTCTTTCACGGGGTGGCCTACCAGTCGCGCCTCCGGGACACGCAGCTGAATCTCGGCCGCCAGTTCGCGGATGACCCCGTGGCGGGCCCTGACCGAAACCCACAGCAGATTTAGCGGGGTATTCAAATCCGCGAACACGACGTCATCGTGTCCACCCAGTAATGAATGCAGTGCGCTCATCCGGGCATTAAGATTTGACTCCGACAGGTTCTTCAAACCCGGTATCAACATCATGAAATCGCTCAGAAACTTGCCGTCTTCATCGTGGGTCGGCAAGCGTTTGTAAAGCGGCTCGTGGTTGGGTTCCAGCTGCCGGGTCCGCGCAAGATCGGGTTTCAGCTGGATAGTTTTCATGGCGTCCCGGATCGCGTCGCTCAGAAAGCCATGCCGCGCGCGCTGACCGGCCACAGGCATTCGACCCTGTCGTTGCGAATGCCGACATACCAGTCGTGCAGGTTGCAGGTTGGATCGCAGTGACCCGGGATCAGCTTCAGTTTGTCGTTCAGGCGCAGGCGATTGTGCCGATCGGCCAGCACACCATGTTCGTCCGAAATCGAGATGTACTCGACATCGTCTCGGCCGTAAACCACGGGCAGGCCCGAATCAGCCGACAATACCTTGAGGCCGGCGTCGCAAACTGCTTCCAGCGCGCGCGTCTTCGACATGATCGAGGTCCAGACGAACAGGCTGTTGCTGAATTCGGAAATACCTTCGCCGTTTTGATCGAGCACTCGTCGGTAATCCGCGTCCATGAATATGTAGGACCCGCACTGCATTTCATTGTAGATACCGGAACTGGCCTCGAAGGGATAGGACCCGGTCCCGGCGCCGGCAACGATATCACAAGACAGGCCGGCATCGGCCAACTGATCGATCGTATCGCGGGTTTGCATGATAGCTTCGTCGAGGGCTTTGCGGCGTTCGTCGAAACTCCGGATATGTTGCGCCGCGCCCTGGTAGGCCTGCAGCCCGGCGAATTTGAGGCCGCTGCTGGAGGCAATTTTACTCGCGATGACGACGGCGGCGGCACCAGGCTCGACGCCGCAGCGTCCGGCGCCGCAATCGATTTCGACCAGGCATTCGATCGTGGCTCCGTGACGTCGTGCGGCCATCGACAGGTCGTCGACATTGGTTGGATCATCGACGCAAACCAGCAGCCTGGCGTTCAGCGCGAGCCGCGCAAGGCGGTCGATTTTGCCGGGATCGGTCACCTGGTTCGAAACCAGCACGTCGCCGATTCCGCCGGCGACCATGACTTCGGCCTCGGCAACTTTCTGACAACAGATACCGCAGGCGCCGCCCTGCTCGATCTGGTAGCCCGCGATATCGACCGATTTGTGAGTCTTGACGTGCGCGCGCAGGCGCACCCCGGCCGTCTGCAGGCGCGAGCGCAACGTAGCGACGTTGGCCTCGAAGGCGTCGAGATCGATGATCAGTGCCGGCGTGCATACATCAGCCAGCGTCATGCCGACCGCGGCCGGGATGTTCAGACCGACGGTCGATTTATCGTAAAGCCCATTCATCTTTGTTCAGAACCCGCGACCTCAGGATTTACACCCGGGGCAATTTTTTAAATCGACGTTACCGCCGGTAATGATCACGCCGACGCGCTGACCACGAAACAACTCCCGGTTTTTCAGCATGACCGCCAGCGGTACCGCCGAAGACGGTTCGATAATAATTTTCATGCGCTCCCAGGTCAGGTACATCGCATCCAGTATTTCGCTTTCGCTGGCGAGCAGAATATCAGTTACATAGCTCGAAACGAAATGCCAGGTGCGGGGCTTGAGATTGGTTTTGAGACCATCCGCCACCGATTGTTGCGCATCCTTTTCGACGATTTCACCCTTGTTGAACGACAGGTAGGCATCGTCGGCGTTTGCCGGTTCGGCCGCGTAAATCCTGGTTTCGGGAGATAGCTGCGACAGGCTCAGACAGGTGCCCGAGATCAGTCCGCCACCGCCGATGGGGGCAACCACGGCATCCAGTTTGCCGGCATCTTCATGTAATTCCAGTGCACAGGTGGCCTGCCCGGCGATAACCCGGACATCGTCGTAAGGATGCACCGCATCGGCGCCGGTTTCTGTGACCACCTGCGCCAGCGCTGCTTCGCGCGCCGCCTGTGTCGGCTCGCACTCGATTATTCTGCCGCCGTAACTTTGCACCGCGGCTTTCTTGGTTGCGGGCGCATTATGCGGCATCACCACGGTCGCCTCGATGCCGCGCCGCATCGCGGCGTAACTTAGCGCGCCGGCATGGTTGCCGGAGGAATGCGTGGCAACGCCCCTGGCAGCTTCGGCATCGGACAGGCCGAACACGGCATTGACGGCGCCGCGCGCCTTGAACGCCCCCACCTTTTGCAGGTTTTCGCACTTGAAGAAAAGTTCTGCGCCGGATAGCTGATCGAGGTGACTCGAGGTCAGTATCGGGGTGCGGTGGACATAGGGCTTGATACGTGACTGCGCCGCGCAAACGTCGTCGAAATCCGGGATTTTCATTCTGCCAACCTTATATCGTTACGATAGCCTTCGCCGAGGGAAAGGTTGCCCGAATGCAATCCGATAATCTAGACAATTTTAATATTCGAGATGCTGACGAGAAATCGATCGTCGGCGCTGAGACGGCTGTCGATTTCGAGCTTGAGACAGGAGGCGTAAGACTGGACTAGCGACAAATCGAACGCCTCTTCCACCGGGGTTTCGATGTCGATACAGCAGTATTCGTGCTCGCGCTGCACCTGGACGCGAATCTCCTGCTCGGCGGGGCAATGTGAGATCGCGTCGAATATCAGGTTGGACAACAGGTGCTCCATCCACTTGGCGTCCACCAGCAGGCTAGGAAGTTTTCCCGTCGGTAGCCGCAGCACGAGCTGCTTCTCGGCAGCTATACCGCCAAGTGATGAGACTACCCGCTGCAGCAGATCGGCAAGCTTGA
>CAMYON010000061.1 GCA_947260025.1 uncultured Gammaproteobacteria bacterium | reverse complement strand
AGGCCGATCTGCACCACGAAGTCGCAGCGCTGCGATCCGAAATCGCCGAACTCAAGCAGCTGCTGCAGGAATCGCCAAACCGATAATGTCGCCAGGGGGCGACTGGCCCAGACACTGGTACTCGATGCTACGTTCCGTGGTGATGTATTCCGGCCAGCAAACGCCGATGCTTAGCCACTCCAGGCCTCGGCCGCCACGCGGCGAAAATTTTCACCGAGAAAGCCGCGCAGATCTGCGGCGTCGAAACCCGCATCGGCCAGCCTCGCGATCAATGCCGGTAACTGGGCCGGCCCACCGTGCTTGATGTCTTTGGTGTCGTACTGCTGACCCTCCGGCCAGTAGTCGGGGCGGCTGCGCAGGATGACGCCGATATCGACATCGATGTCGGGCGAGTAGTCGAAACCGATACCGACGTGCTCGCTGCCGACGAGGTCGCTGACATAGAGTACATGCCGCGCCATGGTGTCGACGCCGATATCGTTATCGCCGAGAAAGATGCCCATGCCGTTGAGGCCGATGACGCCGCCGGTAGCGGCGCAGGCGCGGATCTGTTTATCGTCAATGTTGCGTTGATGCTGCCAGACCGCCGCCGGATTGGAATGTGAAAACACGACCGGTTTTTTCGAGGTCTGCATGATATCCATGGTAGTGCGATAACCGGCGTGCGAACAGTCGACGATCATGCCGACGCGGTTCATTTCCTGTACCACCTCGCGGCCGAAAGCGGTGAGCCCGGTATCGAGATCGTGACAGCCACCGGCGGCGGCATTGTTCAGGTTGTAAGCGAACAACATTTGTCGCACCCCGAGCGCGTGGTACAGACCGATCATGTTGATATCTGCGTTGAGCGCATTCATGCCCTCGATATCGAAACTCAGCGCGAACTTGCCCGCATTCCGGGCGTGGTCGATATCGCGCGCGTCGTTGGCCAGCACGAAGCGATCCGGGTGTTGCAGCACCCAGCGGCGATAGGCCGCGAGCGTGGCCAGGGTTTCCTGCCAGTCCATGATATCGAAGCCGACGTTGATGCTGACGTAACTGGCACCCAGTTGGCGCCATTCATCGAGCAGGCTCAGATCGACCTGGGGACTCGGGAACACGCCCGCATGCGCGTCCCACACCAGCGCTTCCCGGTAAAGTTGTTCGAGGTCTGTTGCCATGATGCCGCCTATAAGTAAACCTGCCCGTCGACAACCCTGGTCGCCACGCCGCCGACCTGCAGGCGCGCGATGCCGTCATCTGCAGGCGTAACAATCGATTGTATCGAACTGGGCCGGCCGAGTTCGAGTCCCTGTTCGGCGTTCAGTCTGATTATGTTCTTTCCGGCCGGTAACAGGTCGTGCCGCAACAGGTAGCTGCTCAGCGCCGCGTTGGTGGTCCCGGCCGCGGCGGATTCGCTTACCCCGACCGCAGGGCAAAAGTCGCGCACGTGAATCGTGTTTTCGGGATTTTCGACTTCGCGACAGAATACCGCAATCGTTTCGATGCCGTGGGCGTTGCAGAAGTCTACCATGCCGACGAAATCGGGCCCGATCGCTCGCATTGCCGCAAGGTCTGCAAGCGGCACCACCAGGTGGACGAAATCACCGCGCGCGGTTTCGAGTGGTAGATCGGCGTCGAGCGCACCGGCGTCGAGACCGAGCAGCGTCAGCAGGACTCCGGTATGCGGTGGCGCTGGTTCGAAGGTTGGCGCGCGAATGTCGAGCATGACCTGGTATCGATTGTCGTCACGACGGCTCAACTCGACGCTGGCGCTCGCCTTTGGCAGGCGGAGCTCGAAGCTGCGAGAACCGGCTTCATCGAGCGTCACTAACCCGGATTCGAGCAGGTGGGTGAACAGGCAGATCGTGCCGTGACCGCACATCGGCAGTTCCATTACCGTGGAAATGAACTGGACGGCAACCCAGTCCACGCCGATCTCCTCAACGAAGGCGGTCGCCGGCATGCCGATCTCACGCGCGATCTTGTGGCGTCGAGCGCGATCGATAGGCGCCGTATCGGTAATCACCGCGGCCTGGCTGCCGCCGAAGGCATGGGCGCTGAAGGCGTCGTAGAGCGCGAACGGAAACGACGTCATGATTTGCGCTGCCGTCGTGTGGCCGCAAGGTCGACGCTGCCGTCGGATTTCAGCATCACGCCGTAGTCGCGCTTGAGCGCACGCTTGCTGATCAGGCCCGCGGCATAATCCTGTGCCACCAGCTGTGGTTTACGTTTGCGCGGGTCGCCGTAGCCGCCACCCCCGGGAGTCTGAAACACCAGCGTCTCACCGGCCGGAATCTGCTGTTTGCCTTTGCCCTTGAGCCGTCTACCCGAAGCCAGCGCAAGTTGGCCACGGGCGCCGTCGAGTCCACCGAAACAGCCGCGCGCAGGGTACTTTACCCGGTCGACGGTACCGAACAGGTCGAAGGGTTGGCCTTCGCGGCTTTCGATCTCGATGATTTGTCCGAGTCCGCCGCGAAACCGGCCAGCCCCGCCGGAGTCGGTGCGTAGTTCGCGCCGGCGCAGCAGCAGCGGCGCGGTGCTCTCGGTTACTTCGACTTGCGAGCCATAGACTCCGCTCGGGAATGCGGTAACCGATAAGCCATCCTTGCCGGGACGTGCCCCGGTGCCGCCGTTATGGGTAAGCTCGACCGCGAACCGGGTGGCGTTCTCGCTCGACGTTGCGTCGAAACCGCCGCGTAGCGGCAGGTCGTACATGCAGGATGAGCCCTCGGCCGGAATCTTTCCCGGCAGCGCTCGGCGCAGGCAACCGAGCACGACGTCGGGCAGTAACTGGCCAATGATATGCCGTTGTGCTACCGGCACCGGGCGCGGCGCGTTGACGATGCAGCCGAGCGGCGCGGTAACCCTGAACGGTGCCAGAGCGCCGGCATTATTCGGCACTTCAGGGGCAAAGATGCAGCGCAGCCCAAACACGCTATAGGCGGTCGCGTAGTTGAGAGGTACGTTGATGCCGAATTTGGAGCAGGATGACGAACCATTGAAGTCGACCGTGATCTCACCGTTTCCGAGCGTCAGGCTGGCGGCCAGTTCGATTTCGAAATCATAGCCGTCGATCATCATGCGGTTGCTGTAAGTTCCCGCGGGCGCGGTATTGATAGCGGCTTCGCTGGCCGCGCGCGATACCGCGTAAATGTAAGCGCCGACTTCGCTCAGGCTGACGATGCCGAATTCACTCATCATTTCGCGCAAGCGTTTATGCGCCACCTCACAGCAAGCGATCAACGCATAGATATCGCCCTCGTTCTGGAACGGGGTGCGCGAATTGGACTTGATTAGCGCCATCAGGGTCTGGTTGATCTCACCGCCTTCGACCAGGCGCATCGGCGGTATCAGCAAACCTTCATCGTAAACGTCGGAACCGTCGGGACCCATGCCGAGTCCACCCAGATCGATCAGGTGCGAGGTACAGGACACGAGACCCACCAGCTTGCGCCGCTGGAAGCAGGGCTGTACCAGCACGAAATCGTTTAAATGCCCGGAGCCGAGCCACGGGTCGTTGGTCATGAAGGTATCGCCCGGACGCATCGTTTTCCTGGGGATTACCTCGAGAAAATGTTTGACCGATTCGGCCATGGTGTTGATATGACCCGGGGTGCCGGTAACCGCCTGGGCCAGCATGTTGCCGTCGATATCGAAAACTCCGGCGGAGATATCACCGCTTTCGCGCACGATCGGGCTGAAGGCGGTATGCATCAACGCCTGGGCCTGCTCGTCGACGACCGCCATCAGGCGGTTCCACATTACCTGCAGTTCGACAGTTGATGTTTTATTGGTCAAGCGTATTTCCTCCCCCCGGTTTTGCGTGCAGTGAGAACCAGGTTACCCGCCCGATCGACGACCGCGTCGAATTCCGGACCGAGCAGCGTAGTGGTCTGGGCCTCGATGATCAACGCGGGGCCGATTATAGAGTGACCGGGCTGCAGGCTTGCGCGCTGGTAACAGGGTACGTTCAGCGTTTTACGCTGCTGCCCCCAGTAGATCTTGCGTCTGTTCGCGGGCCGCGCCTTTTGCTTGCGCCCTGGCAGTGTCACCTTGCGCAGCCTCGGCCCGGGAGTGGCGGCTACGAATGCCCAGTTGATGATTTCGACATCGACGTTGGGCACGGTTCGCCCGTACTGCTGTTGATAGAGCGCATCGAAACGTTTGCGAATTTCCTTGCCGAGCCCGGTGCCGAGTCGTCCCTCCGGTAATGGAATTTCGATTTCGTGTCCCTGGCCCTGGTAACGCATGAAGGCCAGTCGACGTTCCTCGAGTTTGGCGCCCGCAGCGCCCGCCTGTACCACCCTGCGGCCCTCTGCCTCCATTTCAGCGAATAGCCTGGCGACCGCATCGGTATCGAAGTTTTCACCGCGCATGTAGAGGCTGCGAATAATTTCATAGGAGATCGGCGCGCTCAGAAATCCAATCGCCGAGCCGACCCCGGGGTCGCGCGGAACGATGACACGCGATACGCCTAATTTCTGCGCTACGCGGGTTGCGTGTAATGGCCCGTTACCGCCGAAGGCGATCATCGTGCGCGCCGAGATCTCCTTGCCGTGTTCGACCGCGTGCACGCGCGCGGCGTTTGACATGCTTTCATCGACCATTTGCGAAATGCCGTAAGCGCACTGGTTGGCGCCCAGCTTCAGTGCCTTACCGATTCCTGACCTGATTGCCGCGCTGGCGGCGCGCGGCCGCAGCTTGACGCGGCCCTCGGCAAAAGTAGCGGGATCTATATAGCCCAGAACGACATCCGCATCGGTAACCGTCGGCAGTTCACCGCCGCGGCCATAACTGGCCGGACCGGGGTCGGAACCCGCGCTGTCGGGGCCAACCGCGAGGCGCTGTAAGCTGTCGACGCGCGCAACGGACCCGCCGCCGGCACCGATTTCGATCATTTCTACCACCGGTATGCGCACCGGCAGACCGCTGCCCTTGACGAACCTTGCGGCGCGGCCGATTTCGAACTGGCGCGAGCGTTGCGGCGCGCCATGGTCGATCAGGCACAGTTTGGCGGTAGTGCCGCCCATGTCGAACGACAGCGCGCTGTCGATGTTGCATTCGCGCGCGATCCTGGCCGCGAGCACCGCGCCGCCGCTGGGGCCCGATTCCACCAGGCGGATCGGAAACCGCGTTGCGGTCTCGAGCGTGGTCATGCCGCCGCCCGAGGTTACGATGAAAAGGGGTGCCTCGATCCCCTCGGCTTCCAACGCCAGCGACAGATCCTGCAGGTAGTTCGCCATCAGGGGTTTGATATAGGCATTGGCAAGCGCGGTACAGGCGCGGTCGAACTCGCGAATTTCAGGGCAAACTTCCGACGACAGTGTGATTGACAGCTGCGGGCGGCGGGACTGTATCAGGTCGCGCAGCATGCGTTCGTGGGTCGGATTAAGGTAGCTGTGCAACAGGCAAATGGCGATGCTGGTGACACCGCGGCGGTCGATCGCCGTTAGCAATCGATTCAGCTTGCCGGTGTCGAGCGCCCGCAGAACATTGCCGTTCGCGTCGATTCGCTCCGGCACGGTCCAGCAGTCCTCGCGCGTTACCAGCAGGTCGGGTTTGTCGATGAAAATATCGTACTGATCGTAACGCCGTTCATAGGCGATTTCGACGATGTCGCGAAATCCCTCCGTTGTGATCAGGCCGACTCGCGCACCCTTACGTTCGATCAGTGCGTTGGTAGCCAGCGTCGTGCCGTGGATTACCGAGCCGATATCTTGCGGATTGCAGGCGGCGTTTTGGCAGGCGATGCGAACAACTTCGACGACGCCGCGAACCGGGTCGTCGCGAGTAGTCAGGGTTTTCGCGGTATACAACGAGGTTCCACTATCGAGCGCGATGTCGGTGAAGGTACCGCCAATGTCGACGGCGATGCGGTTTTGACCTTTATTGTTCATACAGCTCTCTTGAATCGATGCGCGCCGGCGTTAAACCGTCGGCCCTCGACCGGTTCAGCGGTAGTTAGTCTGATGTAACAGGATTAACGTCAGCGGCACCCGGTCATGAATCCGCCAGCCAGGCGGATACCAGCGTGATGCCGTCAAACGACGAGGTCTGATTTTTCGTGTCTTCTACCGCGAAGCAATAGTGAGTGCATAGCATTTAGGTCATGGCTGCGATATGCGCGAAACGTTAGCATCGCGCCCTGAAGCCGTCAATGCGGTTGATAGACGCTCACGCAGACTGAGGGTGGTGATCCAGGCTTCTGCTATATAAACATTAGTTTATCGAAAAGGGTTGCGGTTGGTTTTGTCATCAAGTTTTAACCGGGATATGTCGAACCAGGCCTGGAAATGCGAAATAATTAACCCTGGTTGAGTTTTTATAATAATTCAGAGGTTTACCTGCCGAATTTGTAGGGCATAATAAAAACTTATGAGGAACGCGAAAATACTCAGGTTGAACAAGGCGGGAACGCCGATCGACTGGATTACCCGCGAGGAGGCCGCCACCCTGGTGGTGAAAGAGCAGGTGGTCTGGGCGCTCGGCGAAAATGCTTTCGAGATTCGAGGCGGTATTAACCGGCTGGGACGGCAGTCGGTGTTGTCATTACCCAGTATTCTCGCCAGCGACGGCAGCGTCAAACTGAACGATTTCGTACCGCCGCTGGTCAACGGCTACCTGTTTCGTCGCGATCAGTACCTGTGCATGTATTGCGGCAGCGAGTTCAATGCCGACAACCTGTCACGCGACCACATTTTACCGGTGTCGCGCAGCGGCACCGATAGCTGGACCAATGTGGTAACCGCGTGCAAGCGCTGTAATCACCGCAAGGCCAACCGTACCCCGGAAGAGGCTGGCATGCAGCTGCTCGCGGTGCCCTTCGTACCCAATCGGTACGAGTTTTTCTATCTCGCCAACAAAAACATACTGGCCGACCAGATGGAATTTCTCAAATCCCAGTTTTCGAACAACGGCAACTGGAACTAGGGATAGATCGGAAACCGCTGACACAGGTTTGATACCTGCTGTCGATCAGCCTTCAAGCCGGCATCGTCCGCTACTGCGCAACGCGCAATCGCGCGCGCGATAATTTCCCCGAGCAGTTCGAAATCCTTAGGTCTCAGTCCGCGCGTCGTTGCCGCGGCAACGCCGAGTCGCAGTCCAGCCCATTCCGAGGGCCTGGTCGAATCGAACGGGACCGGATTCTTGTTCGAGGTGAGATTGACCCGCGCGAGGCTGTCCTGCACCTGTTGACCGGTCAGCGCTATCGACGAAAAATCGAGCAGAACGATATGGGTATCGGTGCCGCCGCTAACCAGCGTGATGCCCTGATCGGATAAAACCTGCGCCAGCCGGCGCGCGTTTTCGATGACCTGCTTGCCGTAAGCCTTGAAATCGTCCTGCAGCGCTTCGCCCAGGCACACCGCCTTGGCGGCGATTATCTGGCTGTGCAGGCTGCCCTGAACGCCGGGGAAAATCGCCGACTGCAACTGTTTCGCCCAGGTCGAATCGCGCGACAGGATAAGTCCACCGCGTGGACCGCGCATGGTCTTGGTCGTGGTGCAGGTGACGATGTCGGCATGTGGCAGCGGCGAGGGGTGTGCACCGGCCGCGACCAGGCCGGCGAAATGCGCCATATCCACCAGTAACAACGCACCGACCGCGTCGGCGATACGGTGCATCCGGGCAAAGTCGATAACCCGCGGATAAGCGGAGCCACCGGTGATTAGCAGGGCGGGGCGTACCCTGGCGGCAATGCGCTCGACTTCGTCGTAGTCGATTAAACCGCTATCGCGGTCGACGCCGTAATGATGCGCGTCGAACCAGCGCCCCGACTGGTTCGGCGCGGCGCCGTGACTGAGGTGGCCGCCCGCGGCGAGGTCCAGGCTCAGAATCGGGTCGCCGGGTTTGACCGTGGCGAAAAACACCGCCTGGTTGGCCTGGGTGCCTGAGTGGGGTTGCGCGTTGACATAGTCGCAACCGAATAGTTCGCGAGCGCGATCGATCGCTGCCTGTTCGACCACGTCGACGAATTCGCCGCCGCCGTGGAAGCGATTGCCAGGATAACCCTCGAGTGTCTTGTTGGTCATCGGATGTCCGAGCGCATCGAGCACCGCCCGGCTGACGATATTTTCCGAGGCGATCAATTCGATCTGGTTTTGTTGGCGCTGCAGTTCGTGATCGAGCGCATCGCCTATCAGGGCATCGCTGACGCCGACGCTGCGGGTGAAGAAATCAGACATCGAAATCGCCGGTCTTGAGCAAAAACTCGCCTTCGGCGCGGGTCTGGCAAAACTTTATTTCCGGGCTGGACACGGCTGATTCCTGGGACGGTCTGGTTTGATTAGATCGAATCTAGCAACTGGCCAGGGTATAAGTAAATCAGTTTCAACATTTATCTACATACGGCGGGGTCCGCCGATCCTGTTTTCGTCTGTAAAAGCGTTTGAAAGACAGGTCGAGCGATGAAGGCTCCGGCAGTTCTGGCCGGCTCGAAATTTCCTGTTAAAACATGGCGTTCTTCTATACTCCCAAGTATTATCTAGTTGCAAAAAAATCCGGGCACTCCGGTTTTCAATCTCCACAGCTGAGGCGGAATGGAAAACGTTTTCCAAGACATTTCGAAGTATTACGCGGCCAATATCGTCGGCAACGTGCTGATCATCGGTAAGATCGTTTACCAGGATGAGATGTACAGTTTCGCGCGTGACGATGTCCAGGGGCCTTTCAACCTGGTGGATCCCGATGCCGACGTGACGCGCATGGTGCACGTAATCGGCGAAATCCATCCGCGCCAGGCAGTCGAAAGAATTTTTCCGGTCGAGGTGAATTCCTGCCTTTATCTCAACGAAAATGAAAATTCTGGTGAAATCGAGGTGCGCTCGATTCACAAGGGTATGGGCACCGCGATTTACTCCAAGCAGGAGTGCCCGCTGATCTTATGGAATCCGAAGTACCAAGAGCATCAGTATTTCGACGTGATAGACATCCAGGGAGTGTTCAAGGAGCCGCGTTTAAAAGACAGTTTCAGCGCGGTACTCGCCGAGAGTCTGCGCGAATTCGAACTTTTCCCGCCCCTGATTCATATGAAGAAATGACAATTGGCTAAAAATGGGGATCAGCCCATTTTTAGCCAATTGTCATCCCGGAAAAC
This sequence comes from uncultured Gammaproteobacteria bacterium, assembly GCA_947260025.1. Taxonomy (GTDB): domain Bacteria; phylum Pseudomonadota; class Gammaproteobacteria. The sequence goes on along the minus strand of CAMYON010000061.1, from coordinate 18,365 downwards.
GCGTCAGCGTTTATCCGGGATCTTGCAATCTCGCCGCACCGCCATTTCCTGGTCGAACCTCAACCACCTGCATTCAAATCAATATATTGAAGCACTCGCGAATCCTGGCGTCGACTGACGGCTCGATGTAATTCGGTTGGTGCTGCGCCAGGATTTCGCGTGCCTCGGCATTGGCACGCTGCCAGGCGTCCTGTGCGCCAGCCTCGGCCCAGGTGGTGGGCTCGAGGCGATCCCCCAGTTTCGGGTAATAGTAATCCCGCTCCATTGCTTCCATGGTCTGGGTTTCGCCGATGAAATGACCTTCGCCGGTGATGACGTTCTTCATTGCCTCGAAGGCCAGGGTCTCCTCGCTTACCTCGATACCGCGGATCATACGGTAAACGTGCGATAGCATTTCGTTGTCCAGCAAAAAGGCCTCGAAAGAGACGCCGAGCAGGCTGGCCATCATGCCCGAGGACTCGTAGACCATGTTGGCACCGGACAGGCCGCAGGCGAGCGACGACAGCGCCTTTTCCATACCCATTTGCGCATCGACGGCCTTGGCGTCGGACATGCTCGACGCGACTCCGGATGGCACCCCGATATGATTGGCGAGCTGCGCGGCGCCGGCGTTCAGGATCGAAATCTCGCCGCCACCGCCACAAAATGCGCCGCTGCGCAGATCGATGACGAACGGCCAGTTGGAGAAAATCATCGGGTAACCGGGTTCGAAGATATTGACCATGACCAGCGCCGCCAGGGTCTCGGCGAAAGAGGCCGCCAGCATGCCGTCGATCGTGGCCGGTGAGGTCGCGCCCGACATGGCGGCGATGATCGCGTTGATCGGCATGCCGCGACGCATGCTGGCGAGGGCGACTTCGAAAGCGTCCTCGCCGTAGCGCATCGGCGAAATTATCGGGCTGATGTGTGCCTTGCAAAATGGCTGCGCGGCAAACTTACCTTCGCCGCCGGCAATCCAGTCGAACATGTCGACGATCGGGTCCACGTGTTCGCCGAGGGTGAAGCTGGTGCCCACCGGTTTTTGCGTGCCGCGCATCAGGCAATAGACGGTATTGACGTCGAGCTCGAAAATATCGGGAACGTCGGTGGCCACGCAGCAGCGCGTGAACCAGGATATATTCGGCAGCCGGTCGACGAGACGGGTAAAGTCGGACAAATCGGCGAGGGTGGATGGGCGGTAGAGGTGGGTGTCGAGGTCGAGTGTCTGCACCGCCGCGCCGCCGGTGCCGAAGTAAACCCGGTCGCCGCCGACCTCGAAGCTATGTTGCGGAGCCCGGCCGTGTAAAACGAAAGACTTGCAGGCGCCGTCGATGATGTCTTCTACCATGTCCTGCGAGTAACAAAGGCGACCCAGATCGTTTATCGTCGCACCGCATTTGAGCGCCTGCTCGGTCAGCGCCGGCGGCGCATCGCCCATGCCGAGCTCTGACAGCATGCGCATCGAGGTGTCGTAGATTTGTTGTACCTGGGCCTCGGTGAGCGGCCGGTACTGACCGCCGACCGGGCCGGCCGGCGCCGGGTTGATTGCCGGCGGCTTGCTGCGTTTGGCCAGCATGGCCGCGCGGCTGCCGCCGCCTCTGCGCCGACGCGGTCTTTCGCTCATGCGCGAACCAGCAGGTTCTGGGGATCGTACAGGATCGGCTCGACCACCACGGCTTCGTATCTTTCACCAAGAATGCCGAGGCTGAGGCGAGTGCCGAAGGCCGCGGATTGGGGATCGACGTAGGCGTAGGCGATGTTTTGCTGCACGCGATGCCCGTATCCGGCGGACGTGACCGAGCCCACCTGCTGTCCGTCCGCATACACCGGATCGCCGCTATGCGCGTTGGCGATATCACAGTCGACCGTCATCGATACCAGCAACTTGCGCGGCCCACGTTCGATTTGCTCGAGCAGCGCGGCCTTGCCGATGAAGTCGTCCTTGTCGAGTTTGACGAAGCGGTCGAGCCTGGCTTCGAGCGGATTGTGTTCGTATATCAGGTCTGCCTTCCAGTGCAGGTATCCCTTTTCGAGGCGCATCGATTCGGTCGCGTAAAGGCCGAAGTATCCGAGTTCGAAATTGCCGCTGGCCTCGGTAATTGTTTTCCACACCAGGTAAAGCTGCTCATTGGGTACGTGCAGTTCGTAGGCGAGTTCGCCGGAAAAGCTGACGCTCATCGCGGTGACCTCTGCATGGCCGAGGAACATCTGTTTCGCGCGCAGCCAGGGAAAGGCTTGCGCCGACCAGTCGCAACGCGGGGATATCGATTGCAGCAGCTCGCGCGATTTGGGGCCGGCAACAACCAGGATGGTGTGCGAGGCGGCCATTTCGGTAATCGTCACGCCGTCCGTCCTGAAGCGGTTGAGCCAGTCGCGGTCATGCCACTCGGCCGCCGCTGCGGAACCCCACCAGTAGCGATTCGCGCCGAGTTTGACCAGGGTTGCCTCGCTCAGCACGTTGCCCTTTTCGGTCAACAGGTAACACAGGCTGAGCTTGCCGATCTCGGTCGGCAGACGACCGCAAACCATGCGATCGAGAAATGCCTCGACGCCTTCGCCGCTGATTTCATAACGGTTGAAACCGGACACTTCCATCAGGCTGACCTGCTGCTGCAGATGCTCGATTTCGCCTGCCACCACGGCTTTGGTCGGGGTGAAGCGAAAGCTGTGCTGATCGACGAAACCTGCATCGGGTTTGAAAAACAGCGCGCGTTCCCAGCCGTTGACTACGCCCCAGGCCGCGTTCATCTGGTCGAGTACCGCGTACAGCGGCGTCGTCCGCGCCAGCCGCGCGGCGGGTCGATGCTCGTGCGGCAGGTGATAGTGGAACTCGTTCTGGTAATCCTCGATTGTCTTCAGGCAGGTGTGCTCGGTGTTGGCGTACTGGGTAAATCGTTCGCCGTGCACGATGATTTCCGCGAGCAGCTTGCCGTGACCGCCACCCTCGCCGATACCGGCGCGCAGGCCGATCGCGCTGTAGGCGTTTTCGATGCCCGGAATCGGGCCGATTAGCGGCGCGCCGTCGATGGTGTAAGTGATCGGGCCGTTGATGACGGTGTGGATGCCGGCCTCGGTCAGCGATGGCAGGCGTTCGAAGATGCGCTCCATGTTGTCCAGGCAGCGGTCGAGGTCGGACTCGCACAGCGCCTGGGTGAAGTCGGGATCGATGCCGTCCATACCGAAAGTCTTGCAGCTCTGTTCGTAAACGCCGACGAGCAGGCCTTTCTTTTCCTGGCGGCTGTAAAAATCGTCACCCGGATCGCGGATGATCGGCACGCGATAATCGAGCGCCTCGAGTTCAGGCATGGTGTCGGTAAGAAAATACATGTGTTCCATCGACGTCACCGGGTGGTTGACGCCGAGCATGTTGCCGACCTCGTTGACGCGGTAACCGGTGGCGTTAACTACCTTTTCGCAGGTGATATCGCCTTTGCTGGTATGCACGATGAACTCGCCGTTGGCCTTGCGCGTGATGCTTTCGACCGGGTTGAAGCGATATACCTCGGCGCCGGCTTCACGCGCCTTGCGTGCCATCGCGAAGGTAATCCCGGCCGGGTCGATGTCGCCGTCGAGCGGGTCCCACCAGGCGCCGAGCAGACCTTCGGTGTTCATCAGCGGGTGGCGCCTGCCGGCCTCCGCCGCGTCGATAAATTCCATCTCGACGCCCATGCCGGCCGCCATGCCGATGTAATGCTTATAGGTATCGACCTGCTCAGGCGTGTGCGCCAGGCGCATGCCGCCGGTGATATGATAAGAGATCGGGTTATCGGCGTCGGCCGCGAGTTCGCGGTAGAGATCGATGCTGTGGCGCTTGAGCGCGACCATGGTCTGGTTGGCGCCGAACTGGGTTACCTGAGCCGCCGCGTGCCAGGTCGAACCCGAGGTCAGTTCGTCTCGCTCGACCAGCACCACGTCGTTCCAGCCCTCGCGAGTAAGATGATAAAGGGTCGAACAACCGGCGATACCGCCGCCAATGACGACTACGCGTGCGTAGGATTTCATACCAGGAGCCATCCGTTATAAAGTTGATTGCGGATGCCAATCATGCCCGATCATTCGTGTTTGACAAGCAAAAAATAATAACTATGGTTTGATTTTTTTATACTATTTCTGTTGTCAGAAGAGGATTTCAGGATGAAACCAGAAAAAATGGATCGAAAAATCTAACCTATAAACCGCTTATCTCTCGGCTTAAGGTTAATCCGGGCAGATCCCTTGCCCGGTATATATCCGATTAGTGCTTAGGCGAAAGACCAGCGTTCGGCCCAGCGCTCGCCGTCCATATCCCAGTTGGAACCAAAATCGCCACCGTGGTCGATCTTGTTCGAGGTCGAGAACACGTAGGACGCAAACATCGGCGCGATCAGGCCGCCGTCCTGATTGACGAGTCGCTGCATCTCGTAATACATTTCTCGGCGCTTGTCTTCGTCGAGTTCGGCGCGCGCCTTGAGCAGCAGGTCGTCGAATTGCTTGTTCGACCAGAAAGTGTCGTTCCACGCGACGCCGGACTTGAAGGCGGTGGAAAACATGGAGTCTTCAGTCGGGCGCCCGCTCCAGTAGACCGCTGAAAACGGCTTCTTCATCCACACGTCGGCCCAGTAACCATCGTTTGGTTCGCGCTGTACATTGAGCTTGATGCCGGCCGGCTTGGCACTGTTCTGAAACAGCACCGCGGCGTCGACGGCGCCGGCGAATGCGGCGTCGGCCGCCGACAGGCTGACCTCCAGCGAATCGAGCCCGGATTTCTTCAGGTAAAACTTCGCCTTGTCCGGGTCATACGGGGTTTGCGGCAGGTCCTTGTTAAAAAAGCGTTGGCCGGGGCCAATCGGGTGGTCGTTACCAACCACGCCGTATCCGAGCAGGATCTTGTCGACCAGTTCCTGTCGGTTGACCGCATGCTTGAGGGCGAGGCGCACGTTGACGTCGGTGAAAGGTTCCTTGTTACAGGACATGGCGAAAGTATAGTGTTGCGTGCCCGCTACCGAATGGACGGTAGTGCCCGGCGATCGTTTCAGCATGGCCACGGTCTTCAGATCGACGCGGTCGATGGCGTCTACATCACCGGTCAGTAGCGCGGTGGTCCGTGCGTTGGTGTCGATCAGCGCCAGCATTTCGATGGTATCAAAGAAGCCGCGGTCATTGGCCCAGTGATTGGGATTGCGCTTCAGATGCAAACTGATACCGGGTTGAAACTTGTCGAGAATATAGGTGCCGCAACCGATACCTGACTGCCAGTCGATACTGTCGCCCTTGGCCTGTACAACGGGCATGTGGTAGTCCGATAGCGCAAACGGAAAGTCGGCGTTGCCGCCCGCGAGCGTAAATACAACCGTGTCCGCACCGTCGGCCTTTAAATCTTTAATATCGGCAACCAGCGGACCAGCGGCGGAAGTCGAACCTTCGCCGCGATGGAAGTTGATCGATGCGATAACGTCGGCGGGGGTTACTGGTTTGCCGTTATGGAAGGTGTTGCCCTGGCGCAGTTTGAACGACCAGGTAGCGGCGTCGGCCGAGGATTCCCAGCTCTCCGCGACGCCGGGTTGAACCGAACCGTCCTTACCGATTTCGGTCAGGTAACCGTGGATAGCGAAGCCCATCGAGATGGTAAACCCGTTTTCCCAGTTGCCTGGATTCAGGTTGTCAGTGGTTGATCCGTGAGCCTTGCCGACACGAAAATGCCCGCCTTTCTTCTGTGCCGCCAGCGCCGGGCCTGACCATAGGGCGCCGGCTGCCGTGGTGGCGAGCCCTAAAGCGGCCATTCGAGAGATGAATTCGCGCCGCGATATCTCGCCACGCGCTAGCTTGGTTTTCAGTTGGTCGATGTCTGACATTTTATTCCTCCTCGGGAAATCGTGCTTTGCTGAAGCTATTGTTTTTAACAGGGGCTAACATTATGCGGGTTTGACGGCGTTTGACAATCTAGTTACGGGCAGCTATGGTACAAAAAATTTAAACCATAACCGCGGGAATTCATGCGTTTTCCGTCGATGATGATGAAACACACTTCAATTCTTTAGCGCCATGAAACACCATTTACCTTCGCTCGATTCGCTCAAGGTGTTCGAATCCGCTGCACGCCAGTTGAGCTTCAGTCTGGCTGCACAGGAGCTTTGTATTACCAAGGGTGCGGTCAGCTACCAGATTCGGCGGCTCGAGGAGGATCTCGATTGTGCGCTGTTTCGGCGGGCCGTGCGGCAGGTCTACCTGACCAATGCCGGGCAACAATTACTGCAAACCGTGCAGCGCCTGTTCGCGGAATTGACTCAAACCATCGAACAGATCAAGCCCGGGGATTCCGGCAACGACGTATTGGTCGGCGCGACTACCTACGTTGCCCTGCGCTGGCTGTCGTCTCGAGTTTCAGGGTTCAGTGAATTCAATCCGGAAATTTCGATCCTGTTGCAGCATTCGGTCAACGCCGAGGAATTCAAGATCCAGGACGTGGATTTCGCGATACGCTGGTGTCAGATGGCTGGCCAGGTGACCCGTAATCGTCCGCTGGAGATGCCGATGCCGCTTTTCCCGGTGTGCAGCCCGCGATTACTCGAGCGCTTTTCCATTGACCTTAACGCGGCACCGCTAGAAATCGCCGACCTGACTCGGCCGCCACTGGATTCGATCCCGTTGTTGTGCGAGGACCGGCAGATGGACTTGTGGAGTCTTTGGTGCGGTGAGCAGACTTCTCCGCGAGGCAACCCGCGACGGGTTATTGCCGACGCCAACGTGCGCACCCAGGCTGCTATCGACGGGCTCGGCTGGACCATGGCTGACGCACTGATGCAGCGTGAGCTCGACAACGGTCTGCTAGTCGCGCCTTTCGCGCACCAACTCGAAGGTTATGGCTACGCAATCCAGGTTGCAGCGGCGCGCTATGTCAGCCAGAACGCACTCGCCTTGCGTAACTGGCTCATCGATCAGGCTTGAAAAATGTAGATAACTTGGCGAACTATCCTTTGGTTGGTGTCGATCATGAAGTTTATTGCTGGTAAGCGCATTTCATTAATAGCGATTTGGGTAACGCTGTTTCCCGTAATGCTGTCTGCGGCAGCAACGCCAGTCGATGAAGGCTGGCTCGATGACGACACCGAATGGGGCAGCTCGCAAGTCAATGAAGGCCAGCTGGAGTTTATTGCTCCCATCCGCGATCAATCGGTTTTACATTCCGATACTCACTTATGGATAACCAGCGATAGTAAGCAGACCGGTTGGGTAAAGATGCAACAGTGTTACCGGCATCTGGACGCAGTGAGCAGGACCGACGTGGTCTATGCCTATCGAAAAATGAAGAATCTGCAGGTGACCCGCGAGGAAAAAATTGCACATATCCGTGTTGGACAGCATCGAGTCGAACTGGAAGACGTAGGCAAAGGCGCGGTGTTGTGCGTGCGGGCGGAGGTAAAAGTATTACAACGCATATCCGATAAAACCTATGTCATTCAGAACGGACCCTACCATCGCAAATTCCTCGATGGCTATTATCCATACCATGTGAGCCTGACGGTTCATTACTCGAAAAACGAATTCCAGCTCAGGCGGGTGGTGCCCGAAGAGCAGGACGGTTTTGGTGTAAAACAAAACCAGGACGGCCTGAGTATTGATAGCTGGTTTAAAGGGAATCTGCGGATCAGCCTGGAGTTGGTTGAAAACAAAAGCTGATAGCGAGATGAAGAAAATTGTCTCTTAAATAACAGATGCTTGTGATCGGTTCCTGCGCGCTAATCCTGGGCCGGTAGTGGACGCTGGCGGCATTTTCAAAGATTGTATCGATTGCAAACGGTCGAGGCGCAGGTCGATATTGCTGTCATTGAAATCAGCGATCACATCTTTAATAGCCAGATCTAATCTAAAACCGGCTGCACTGCGTATTATTCCAACAAATAATCTGCAGGTATTACCATGAGAAAATTAGCCATTCTGCTCTCCAGTCTTGCAACCGCGGCCTGTGCCACGGGCTATAACCCGACCTATCGCTTCAACCAGATCCAGGTTGTCAATCTGTCAGGCTCGAATATCGAGAATGTCGGTGTTCGTGTGATTGATTCAGAAAAAGCGATTAGTTGCGACGAAGTTGCGATGAACGCCGTTTGCGAAGATCGCTTTGGACCGCGCCTTTTTCCACAGCAGGGGATCGAATTGAGCTGGACCGATTCGGGCGATAACCGCAAGAGCGAGTTACTGACTCCCAAGATACCGGTAACATTCTATGCTGCGAGCCCGTTACGCGTTGTAGTGGAAATCAATGAAGACGGTTCGGTAAAGCCCTTTTTCGAGCAAGATAGCCAGGCAAAAAGGTAATCCGCGGCTGCTTACGGCAGCCATCTTCATTGGGATCTGTGCAGCGCCCGAATTAGCCGGGGTGGAAGCAGAGGATAAGCCCCAGATGCTGGCTCGGAGGTCGGCATTACGACTCAGGGAAGGCGTGTGGTTTGACTGATTTTATCAGTCCAGCGCGGCCGAGCGAGCCTCGTCGTCGATGATGCCGCCGATCGTGCCCATGTCTTCGATCGAAAAAGTCAACGGAATGCGCAGGTCGAAAGTCGTCGCCAGGATGTCCAGGGTTTGCGGCAGGCGCTGGCTGTCCTCGATATAGCGCCAGCTATCGTAGCGGCTGGTGAATCCCTGCGGTTCGATGCCGCCGAACCATTTCAATTCGACGCCGCGTGTCGCGCAGCCGGCGATGAATGCCTCGACCTGCGACGGGCTCAGGTCCTTGACGCGAAACTGCAACGAGCTGCCGACAAAGGTTTCGGCGGCGGACCTCTCGGGCAGTTGTATTTGCGAATTCTGCCGCAGGCGATTTTCGAGCGCGTGATAGCGCAGGTTCCAGCGCGCGCTGTTTTCGTCGAGCTGCGGCAGTTGCGCCCGCAGGATCGAGGCGCGCAGGTTGTCCATGCGTCCGCTGTAGTTCGGTGTGTCAAGCTTGATGTCGTCGAATACTCCAACCGGGGGCAGGGTGCCATTGCGTTCGAATAACATGTACGAGCCCGAGTAGATGATTGCGCGCGCCATGATTTCGTCGTCGTCGGTGGTCAGCAGACCGCCTTCTCCCGAGTTCAGATGTTTGTAGGTCTGCGTACTGAAACAGGCTACTTTGCCGAAGGTACCTGACTTTTTACCGTTCCAGCTCGCGCCCATGGTGTGGGCGCAATCCTCGATCAGCGTCACCTGGTACTGCTGGCACAGCGCGAGCACGGCGTCCATATCGGCGATGTGTCCGCGCATGTGGGACAACATGAAAAATCGCGCCTTCGACTGTTGCATCATGACTTCGAGATGCGCCAGGTCGACGCAGTAATCGGGATTTATTTCAACCAGCACCGGTTTGCCGCCGGCATTGTCGATCGCGCCCGGCACCGGCGCCAGCGTGAACGCGTTGCTCAGCACCGGCTCGCCCGGCTCGATGCCCGCGGCCTTGAGGGCAATATGCAATGCATAGCCGCCCGAGGTGCAGGCCAGGCAATAGCGCTGACCCATGTAGGCGGCGTACTCCTGTTCCAGCAGCGCCGCCTCGGCGGTTTCGCCGGCGAGCGTGTTATAGCGATGCAGGCGGCCGCCGCGCATGACCTCGACCGCGCGCTCGATACCGGCCTCGGGTATGGCTTCCTGCTGGGTGAAGGGTTTGGTGAATGCCGATTTAGTCATTGGGGGCCATCGCCTCTGGAGATTAATAACGCGAATGATTGCATAACAGAAGGCAACATAATAATGCTAAAATTTTTTCCCGGAATACAAGCAACCAATAGTAAAGGCATCAAATCCCCGCATGGAACTGAAATGGCTTGATGTCATGCTTTATCAGCGCGACGATGGACTGGTCACGTGGATGGGGGCAGCCCTTTCCGCGGCCGGTTACGCGCAATGATTCCGGCTTTCCTGCTGACCCGGCAATGGGTAGACGAGCGTGATGGGGTGCGGCTGGACTTCTGGCTGACCAGCGCGCAGGGTCCGCTCGAGGTTTCGATTCATCAACAGCAGCCGCTGTTTTTCGTGCGGCAGGCGGACGCGGATGCGGTAGCGGAATCGCTCGCCGGCGTGCGTGACCTGGCGATTAAACCACTGGAACTCAAGACTTTCAGGCAGGAGCCGGTAAGCGGGGTTTACTTCGGTTCGCAGCAGCAGCTCTACCGCGCGCGCGATCGTCTGAAGCATGACGGAATCGCCTGTTTCGAGGCGGATATACGACCGACCGAGCGTTTTCTCTGCGAGCGCTTCATCACGGCCTCGATCGATGTCGACGCGGATTATACCGGCGAGGTTCTGCACAACGTCCGCCTGCAGGCGGGAGACTACATTCCGCGATTCGAAGTCATGTCGCTCGATATCGAATCAGACTACGAAAGTAATGAGTTGTATTCGATTGCCTTTGTCAGCTCGCAGGTCCGACGGGTGATCATGATCGGGCAGGCCGAGGATACCGGGTTGATCGAGTATGTTGCCGATGAAAGAACCTTGCTGCAGCGCTGGATCGAATGGGTAGGGCGTATCGATCCGGACATCTTTATTGGCTGGAACGTCGTCAACTTCGATCTCAGGCTGCTGCAACAAAAGTCGCATGCACTGGGGCAGGCACTTGCCATCGGGCGCGGCGGCTCGCTGCCGCAGTGGCGTCAGTCGCAAGCGGACAGCAACCAGCATTTTGTGTTGATACCTGGCCGGGTGGTACTGGATGGAATCGATACCCTGCGCGCGGCTACCTTTAACTTCGCCAGCTTTGCGCTCGAGTCGGTGGCGCGGGAGCTGCTGGGTCGCGGCAAGCTGATTCATGATGCCAGCCACTCTGACCCTTTATACAAGGCAAAGGAGATCAGGCGCCAGTTTCATGAAGAGAAGCACACCCTGGCCGAATACAACCTGGAAGATTGCCAACTTGTCTGGGATATCTTTGAGCATAGCGATTTAATCAACTTCTCGATCGAGCGCGCCCGGCTTACCGGGCTGGAAATGGATCGTGCGGGTGGCTCCGTGGCCGCCTTCGACAATCTGTACCTGCCGCGGCTGCACCGGCGGGGATACATAGCACCCAACATCGGCGACTATAGCGGCGAGCTGAGCGCACCGGGCGGCTACGTCATGGATTCCAGGCCGGGGCTGCAGGGCTCGGTACTGGTGCTCGACTACAAGAGCCTGTACCCGAGTATCATCAGAACCTTCCGTGTCGACCCCTATGCGCGCATCGCGGCCAAGACGGCCGGCGCAGACGACCGAGTTCCCGGCTACGACGGCGCCAGCTTTCACAAGACCGAACACATATTGCCGCAGATCATCGAAAACCTGTGGGCGGCGCGCGACCAGGCCAAGCGTGACGGCAACTCGGCGCTGTCACAGGCGATCAAGATAATCATGAATTCGTTCTACGGGGTGCTTGGCACCGCCGGTTGCCGGCTGCACGACTCGAGGCTAACCGCTTCGATCACCAAACGCGGCCATGACATTATTATCCAGACCGTCAGGCTGATCGAGGACCAGGGTTACGAGGTGATTTACGGTGACACCGACTCGGTTTTCGTATCGCTGCACGGACAGCAGGATAACGCGACCGCGTCAGCCATCGGTAAGCGGCTGGTCGAAATCATAAACGCTTACTGGTGCGACAGCCTGCAGCGGGAGCACGGCATCGAGTCCTGCCTGGAGATGGAGTTCGAAACGCATTTCAAACAGTTCTTTATGCCCACCATGCGCGGCTCGGACCAGGGCAGCAAGAAACGTTACGCTGGCCTGGTCGACGACGAACAGGGCAATCGCAACATCGTTTACAAGGGCCTCGAGACGGTTCGTACCGACTGGACCGAACTGGCCAGGCAGTTTCAGCAGGCCCTTTATCAGTTGATTTTCGACGGTGAGGAGTACCGGGACTATATCCGTCGAGTCGTGGCCGACCTGCACGCGGGCAAGCTCGACGAGCAACTCGTTTATCGTAAACGCCTGCGCAAGAAATTATCGGAGTACCAGAAAAATATTCCGCCGCACGCGCAGGCGGCGATCAAGGCCGAAACCGAGTTCAGGCAGAACCGCGAACCCTCGCGCTATCGCAACAAGAGCTGGATCGAGTACGTGATTACCGTTGCCGGCGCGCAATCCCGGGAATGTCAGCACGATCGTCTCGATTACGAACATTACGTCGACAAGCAGTTGACGCCAATCGCCGATACGATTCTGAATGCGATCGGCTCGTCGATGGCCGCGGTTACCGACCAGCAGCAGGATTTGTTTTAGACGAGCCGTTTCTGAAATTCCATTGGGGCTGGAAATCCCGGGGCGTCGGGATGTCGCTTACGCGGGGATGACGCCAGCTAAAGCAATCTCGGTGAAGCTCAGGATTTTTCTTTGCGCGGCGGCAGCTCATCGTAATGCGGCAGCGCGCTGACTTCTTCGCGCCAGGGCGCGCGTGATTCCCAGAAGATGTTTTGCGTGGGTTTGATGCCGGGATCCTGATCCAGGGTGCCGGCGGGAATAACAACCGAGATCCCGCTTTGCGACATCCATGGCAGGGACGAACCGCAGTTCCTGCAAAAACAGGTGGCAAAATGCTTTGCCTCCGGATGCTCGAAGCGGCCTACCATGTCTTCGCCGCTGAGCCACTCGAAATTTTTCGGGTCGATAATGATGTTGCTGCCGTGTGCGCTGCCGGTAAATTTGCGGCAGCGTGAACAGTGGCAGTACTGGAAGGCGTATGCGGGCCCATGAAACTGGTATTTGACCGCCTGGCACAGGCAGCTGCCCTTGATCGTTTGGCTCATGAATCGGTTCTCCTGAAAGCGCCAGTTTATCCCAGGGCTCGTCAGGGCAGCAAATCAGGGGCCAGTTGTTCGATAATATCGCACAGGGTCTGGTCGAGAATGTTTTGTGCAAACAGCTCCGGGTCGACGACTTCGAAACTTCCGGAACGAATCGACAGGAATACCTTATTGGTGTTTATATCGACGAACTCGATCAAATTTATCTTGGCGATGCACTGCCGCAAGAAACCGAGATTGTTGGCCACCGTCTGCTTGTCCGGCGCCGCGGCAACCTGTTCCGGGCCGGTCGCCAGTACGTTGATACGCTGGTAGCGTTCGATATCGATAAACGAGCGCGGCCGATAAATCTGCATCGATCCCTGGGTGCCGCGCGCGATCAGCTCCGGGTAAGTGCCCTTGGGCACGCTGTTGTCGAGAAACTCGAAGAAGTAACGTGGTTTGGCATTGGCCAGCCATTTAAACAACAGCTTCGGCATGCCGGCATAGGCTTCGATACAGTGTGCCAGGAAATCCTCCACCGCCTTGTAGCGGCCGCGCACCAGGCCGCGCTCCCAGCCGCGCTCGACGGTTGCCTCGGGCGGCGTGACGACGAAGTACATGTACATGGTATCGATGTAGCGCACGTAGGTCTTATGCAGCACGCTGGTTATCTTTTCACTGGCGAAACTGTCGAAGCGAAAGCGATCCACCATCAGGTGCGGGATCGAATGGCGTCGTTCGGCCTTGGCACGGATGTAACGATCGAGCTTGGTATCGATGACGTTGACCTCGTGGCTGGTAAAACGGCCGGCATACTTGTAACTCTCGCCGAGAGCGTCGTAATCGAGCAACAGTCGGCGCCAGATGTCGGGGCTGATGGTGCCGTAGCCGTGATCCTCGATTCCCAGTTCGGACATCATCTCGCGCAGCATAGGGCGCAGCGAACTCTTGCCGGCAGCGGATGCACCCTTCAAGCTGATCAACACCGGTACCTCCGCGTCGGGTATCAATTCGTAACCTTCGGCGTCGATCGCCTGCCTGACTAGTTCGCCAACCTTGCGCCCGATGTCGCGGCTGCCGAGATAGTTGCAGGCATGGCGCACACAGATGCCGGCCAGGTAGTGCGGATCGTTGCCGATGAAGCCACGCGTGGTCGCAATCGAGCCGAGCACCCGATACAGGCTGCGATACACTGCCGCGGCCAGCTCATCGTCTGCCGCAAGCCCGTTTTGCTTGTAAGAGTTGATCAGGTCGAATTCGCGCTCCTGGCGGCTGCGCGGCGCGCTAACCGGTGCCTGTCGCCTTGACCCGGTCAGGCGCGACCAGAAAGTCGGTGTCGGCGGTCTGGTCGGGGTCGCCTGTAGTAGCGCCTGCTCGAGCTCCTGCCGGGTCATGTCTTCGACCTTGGTGCGCATGGTGTCAAAAGCGTGCTCGATCTGCATCAGGCGGGGAATCACGTACTTGCTGAAGATCTTGCGCGCGATGGTGCGGAAATTGATACCGAGGTCCTCCTCGGTCTCACCCTCGAGCACGACGATGTCGGCTGTGATGCGCACGATCAACTCGTGCAGCACCAGTCGATGGGGTCGAAAACTGATCAATTCCTCGGGATTGAGCCCGGTTTCGGCCGCGAGTTCGTTGACTTCGTCGAGCGAGGTGAAGACATTGGCCGGGTCGTAAATGGTCTCGAGTTCGCGGAAAGCTGACGGTATTTCCGACTCGATACCTGGATTCCACGCCGAGCTGGGTGCTTGCTGCACGGCGCTAGCCACAGGCGCGGGCTCTCAGGGCATTCGTCCACCAATGGCATTGCACCGGATCAATTTGCGCCAGCTTATTGGTGGAGTCGGGAGTAGAAGGCCTGCTCATCGATGTATTTTGTGTAATAGCTCGGGTTATCATCGGCTACCGTCAACACCGATATCCAATCAACCATAGAAAAAAATGAACCGTGGAGTCAAGGCTTGAGTTACTTAACTGGATCTCGCCGGGTGAGGTAAGCGCCCGATGTTTACGCAGTAGCGGGGCCGGGTATCGCGGTAAACGGGGTTGCGGGCAGAGACCTGGGCCTGCAATTTGTCTTATAGTGCGTGGATTGTGTTAAACAACCCGGGAGTGGAACAATGCGACGCTTGAAACAACTACTGGATGCCGGCAATACCGTGCTTTCGGCCTGGTGCGGTATCACCGATCCACGTTACCTGGAGACCATTGCCGAGCACGAATTCGACGCCGTGGTGCTGGATATGCAGCACGGTTTTTTCGATGAAACCACTATTCAAAATGCTATTGCAACCCTGGTAGCTCGTGGCAAAGCGCCTTTGGTGCGGATTCCGCTGGCGCGCTGGGATACGGCTTCGCGGGTGATGGACTTCGGGGCGCTTGCGGTAATAGCGCCGATGATCAACAGCGCCGCAGATGCCAGGGCGTTCGTCGCGGCCACGCGTTTTGTGCCGGTGGGCGAACGTTCTTTCGGACCGCGACATGCGGCTTCCCTGTACCGTATCGACAGCAACGAATACCTCCAGGAATTCGATCAATGTTCGCTTGCCCTGGCCATGATCGAAACCCGTGAAGCCTATGATAATCTCGATCAAATCATTGCGGTCGCAGGCATCGACGGCGTGCTCATCGGCCCCGGCGATCTTTCTATCTCTTTTCGCCAGAATCCGGTACCGGACGCCTACGGGGTCGATACCATCGACGTGGTAAAGGACATAGTCGCCAGGTGTAAGCAGGCAGGTAAGACAACCGCCGCTTTCTCGTTCGACCCGGAAGCTGCAAATATGCTCAACCAACTGGGAGTAGACATCATTTCGGTGGGGCTCGACGTCACCTATATCGCCGACGGCGTGAAATCCCACATTGCAGGACTCGATTTCAGGTAGGGCAAGACACGGGGGAGATCGCGTCTCGCGTCGCCGCCGCCGGACTGCGGAATTCCACTTACGGGGGAAGACTAACCCGAAATGCCAGATATCATTCGTTCTTCGACCGATACCAATGAATGCTCCGTTTCATACTATAATTCGCGTACTCATCCCGGTATG
Organism: uncultured Gammaproteobacteria bacterium; assembly: GCA_947260025.1. GTDB lineage: Bacteria > Pseudomonadota > Gammaproteobacteria. Next base: position 2,620 of record CAMYON010000061.1, on the reverse strand, counting down.
TAATCGAATCCAAGCATGAATCGGCCTGTTCTAACGTTAAACCTCTGCTCATTCCTGTGCCGTGCCTGGCCGGTAACGGCCAGCCGTTTTCGTCGACCCGGCGGCTGATGGATCCCTACGATATTCTCGGCGTATCGGAAAACGCCACCCCGGACGAAATCAAGCAAGCCTATCGCCGCGAGGCGATGAAATGGCACCCGGACCGGTCTGGCAATTCACCCGAGTCGAAAGAGCGATTTCATCAGGCCGCCGAAGCTTACAGGTTCCTGTCTGCAAGAAATGGTCGCGATGGCAATGGTGCAAAACAGGCTGGCGGATACCGGGAGGAAACCCCCGGCGATAACTTCGACAGGGATGCAAACCGTGGCCGGTCGGGTTCCGAGGGCAACTCAGCCGACTCGGTATTCTGGGACGTCATGCTCGACTACGCGATCAAGCTGGCGCAAACCGGGCTGGGCGAACATGGAATAACGGGCACGCTGGCCAGGAACGGATGCCCCGAGAGGCTGGCCGCGATGATCGCCGAAAAGGCGTTCAACATAAATGCGCATTACGCCGCCGACAAGGGCAAAGGGAAGCGTCAGCGAGGAGCGGATAAAACGACCTTCAAGCAGGAAAGGCTGGAAGCGGAATTGCTGCGGGCTTTCATCGGCGGGGGTAACTGGTTGCTAAGCCCGCGCGGTACCGTCGACTACTACCTCGTAATTTTCAACGAACTCGGACAATCCGCATCTTTCAACCCGATTTCGTGGGTCAACCCAAACCGGACCCTGATGCGAATCCTCAATTTTTCGATCGTCTTATTCACCGTGCTGACCGTCGCGATCAGTTTTTTCCCGGGGCCCTCGGAGTACAAGCTACTGCCGGACATGGGCCTGCTGCAGGTTCCGTTCGGCATACTGGCGCTGATGTTTGTCTGGAGCATGTACCGCAAGCTATGGCTCTTCACTCTCGGACTGGGACTGGTCTACCTGGCCGTGATCGCATTCTTCAATTCTGCCATGCCGGCGGTGCTGAATCGCGATCTCTTGGCCATGTTGCTGATCGCGGCGACCAGCTTTGCGCCGTTTGTGTTAGTTGCCCTGTTCGGTAACTACGTTTACTACCAAAAGGCGCAGGGCATGATCAGGGCGGCGGACCGCCTGTTCGACGAACAGCTGGACAAGCTCGTCTGGATAAAAAACCGTGCCGGCGGTTCGGCCACGGCCGCGGTTATGTTTATGCTGCTGTTCGGCGTGTCGCTGACTTATTACCTGCCGCGCAGCGATCTGCTTTCGACTTCGTTTAGTCTCGACCTGGTGAGCGACGAGACCGCGGCCGACGAAGAGGCTGCCCGCAAAATCAGGCTGCAACTGGAAGAGGCGAGTCGTCTGTTCGAAATTGCGGAGTCGCATTTCAATCACTCGCCCCCCGATTTCATGAAGGCCGAAATGGCCTACAGCACGGCCGCGGACAATGGTTCGCTGCTGGCGGCTTACAAGCTGGGCTACATGTATTACTCCGGCGAAGGCGTCACGCAGAGCGACCTACTGGCGCTGGAAAATTTTCAGCGCGCGGTTAATGCGCCGCTAGCGTTTCAGCCGCATAGCCTGGAGCTGACGACGAAGTTTCTGGCCGAAGCCTACAATGGCCTCGGGGTCATGTATCAATACGGCTACGGCACCGCTAAAAACCTGCCGAAAGCGCGTGAAATGTATCTTCGAGGCGAAGAATTCGGCTCTGCGAATGCCTCGCGTAATCTCAAACTGCTCTACAGTGCGGCTGCCGCCAACCAGCGCAGCCGCCTGGCGGAACCGCTTTACAACTGAGTTACGTAATTTGGAGAAGTCGATCGCTGGCGCGCAGGAACTTGTGGAAGCGCTGGTAGGCGTAGGGGATGAAGCGGATTTTCTGTATCGGGTTAAGCGCTAACGGCAGTGCGGCCATGGCGTACTTGTAGTCGGACATGATTAACATCTGCCTGCTGTCAGCCAGTAACTTTTCAAACTCCGCGGTTCGCTGCTCGGCATTGTCGAATTCGGCATTGTCGAGGTAGTAGTCGATTAGCATGCCGAGCTCTTGGTCGCTGAATTCGGGTTCGGCAATCTCGAAATAAGGGTAGTCCTCCATGGCGCATAACGGTTTCGGCGAACAGGCTGGCGAAGTCGTAGGCCTTGTGATTGAGACAGGAGAATTCGAAATCGACCAGCTTGATGCGGCCGTCGTCGAGTTTCATGATGTTGCCGTGATAAGTGTCGTTGTGGCAAAAACTTAAGGTTCCCGCGGGCAGGCACTGCCGGACCCGGTCGCGGGTTTCATCGCTGTAGATCGCGCGCAGTTCTTCACACATCGACTGTTCGTTTTCCGGGAAAGCGGTTGCGTTCTGCTCCAGCACGCGCCTGGCAAGACGCCCCCATTTTTCGTGCAACAGCTCGAACAAACCCGATCGCGGCAGGCCAGCGGGGCTAAGCTGGTGCAGACGGTAAAGCTGGTCGGCGATCTGGCGCAGGTTTTCGGGTTCGAATAAATCCCGGGCCTGCAAACTGCGTCCCTGGTAAAATGCCTCGATGCGGCAGCTATCGTCGTAGTGGTAACAGTGGGCGGCAATATCGTTGTCTCCCAGGGTCAGGAAGACTTCCTT
>CAMYON010000060.1:19765-26864 GCA_947260025.1 uncultured Gammaproteobacteria bacterium | reverse complement strand
CCGCTATGACCCTATCGAGTGGGGCAGTTTTCGCGGCAAGCGCTCCGACGGCGATTACGCGGATTACGGTAGCGAAGTGCAAATATACCAGTACCGCAGGTAATAAGATTGTCGAGTCGTCGAATTGCCCTGATGCCCAGATGAGCCGTTACCGCCCGCCCGCAGCTAAAAAGTCACCCTACATCACCCCTGTGGGTATGCGCTCGCTAGAAGCGGAACAAAAGGCCATATGGCTAAAGCGGCGCGAGGTGGTGGCGGCGCTGTCGGCCGCCGCGGCGGAAGGCGATCGCTCGGAGAATGCCGAATACATTTATCGCAAGAAAGAACTGCGCGAACTCGACCGCCGGATTCGCTACCTGCAAAAACGATTGCCCGACCTCAAGGTGGTCGATCAGAAACCCGCCAGCAGCGACCGGGTTTACTTTGGCGCCACGGTCACCCTGGAAGACGAAAACGAGCAGAGGGTCTTCTACCGAATCGTCGGCCCTGACGAATTCGACCAGGAGCCGCATTACATCAGTGTCGATTCACCGCTGGCGCGCTCGCTGTTGAAACGCGAGCTCGGTGAAGAAGTCGAAGTCGACGTACCCAGCGGCAGGCTGGTTTACTACATTCTGGATATTGCTTACTGAAATCGTGATGCGTGTCTCGATAAGACGAATATTACCGGCTTCAGCTTTGACAAGGCGGCAATAAAACGTTTTAGTGTCTGACTATGGAACCGATCCGTGGCCATAATCCGTTTGCACGGATTGTAACCCAACTGGTCTTGTTGCTGTTGGGCCTGGCCTTTTTAGGTCCCGCGCAGGCCTATATCAACCGCAACTACAGCTCGCTTGAACAGGTGCAGTCCTTCCAGGGTGATTTCGTCGATATCCTGCGCCGGGGCAAATTACGGATTTTGTTGACCCGGGATTTTACCAGCGCTTCCTACCTGCCGCGCCGCCGCTCACCGCTGGCCGAGCAGCAGCGTATCGCCGAAGAGTTTGCGCTGTCGCACGGTTTGATTCCCGAGCTCGTGATTGTCGATAATTTCTCCAAGCTGATTCCGGCGCTCGAGGCCGGGCAGGGCGATATCATCGTCGATAACCTGACAATCAGCAATTCACGCCTCGAGAAAATGTCGTTTTCGGTGCCGGTGGATCATGTCTACGAGCAGGTCATCGTCGCCAGCGACAACAAGTCGGTGCAGCGAGTGCGAGATCTGAACGGCAAGTCGGTGATGGTGAGCCGGGACTCGACATTCTGGCACGCGTTAATCTGGCTCAAGGAAAATCGTTACCAGGATATAGAAATCGTCGAGACGCCGGATGCAGTACAGGTCGAAGAGGTGCTCGATCTATTGGCGGCCGGACAAATCGATGCGACTATCATGGACAGCAATCTGGTCGAAATCTACCGGTCGTATCGTGACGATTTCAGGGTCGCGGTCAATTTCAGCCGGCAGCGCGATATCGGTTGGGGGGTGCGCAAGAACGCGCCGCAACTGGTCAGCGAAATCAACCGTTACCTGCAGCTCGAACTGGGCACGGACGATCACAACAAGCGCCACACCAGCGATCTCGACGAGATCAAGAAGCGACGCGTGCTGCGGGTCCTGTTACGCAACAACGCGGCCTCCTATTTCCTCTACCGTGGTGAACTGATGGGCTTCGAATACGAACTCGCGCGCGAGTTTGCCGACTTTCACGGGCTGCGGCTGGAGGTCGTGGTGCCGCCGAGTCATCGCGAACTGACGAGCTGGCTGCTCGAGGGCAAGGCGGATATCGCGCTCGGCTTTCTCGAGCCGGATGACAAACAGCGGCGTCTGGGGGTGGAATTTTCGCGCCCCTATCACTATGCGCAACAGCATATCGTGGTGCGCCAGGACGACCCTGCCGACTCACTGCAGGATCTCGATTATCGAACCGTTTTCGTGCGCCATCACAGCCATTACTGGGAACGACTGTCGCAGCTGCAGCAGGAGGGAGCAGGCTTCAAATTGCGCGCTACCGACGATGCCGTGGAAGCCGAACAGTTACTGCAGATGGTATCGCGCGGCAAGTACAAGGCGACCATGGTCGATGATCACCTGCTCGATATCGAACTCGCCAAGGGCCTGCCGGTGCGCCCGGCGTTTACGCTCGAAGCCGAGATCCCGCACGCGATCGCCCTGCGAAAACGTAATCCCTTGCTCAAGCAGGCACTCGACGAGTTTGTCCGTAATATCTATAAAAGCGAGTTTTACAACGTTACCTATAACAAGTATTTCAAGAGCCGGCGCTCGGTGCAGCGTCTTGCGCGCGGGCGCGTGATCGATGCGCTCAAGGGACAGATCTCGCCCTACGATCAGTTGGTGCGCAAATACGCCAATCGCTACGGTTTCGACTGGCGCCTGGTAACCGCGCAAATGTACCAGGAGAGTCGTTTCAACCCGAAGGCGAAGTCACCGGTAGGCGCTCGAGGGCTAATGCAGCTGATGCCGCGCACCGCCAAGGCCATGGGCGTCAAAAACGTCAGCGACCCGGCGCACAGTATTCGTGGCGGCATAAAGTATCTCGACTGGTTGCGCGACCGCTTTCCGGACGACCTGCCGATTTCAGAGCGAATCTGGTTTACCCTGGCGGCGTATAACGCGGGCGCGGGCCACGTAAATAGCGCACGACGCCTGGCCAGGCAGCTGGGGCATGATCCGAATCGCTGGTTCGGGCACACCGAGCAGGCGATGTTGTTGCTGTCGCAAAAAGAATATGCCAAGCATTCGCGCTACGGATACGTTAACGGACGTGAACCGGTCAACTATGTGCGGGATATCCGCCAGCGCTTCGAAGCCTACGTCGAGTTCAGCGGCGACCTTGCCCTGCTCGAACGCCAGACCGTCTCCGAGTAGTTGCCGACAGGTAACGACATGAATCTTTTATCGCTCGGTTGACGCGTTAGGTCCAGCCGCTCCGACGCATCGGTTCTGACTACTGGATGACAGGCCAGGGTGTAACCTGTCAGCCCATTGCCAGGGCTTTGAGATCGGTCGTCGGGTCGGCGACTGTTTCGGGCGCGGGATTCTTGCCGGTCTCGATGATCTTCCTGCCGAAGGCGTAGGACTTCGGCTCGTTCATGGCGTCGATTGCCAGCAGGCGTTCACCGCGGTAGTACCATACGGACAGGCTGGTTTCGCTGGCGCCGGGACGAACCACGGTGCGGTCGTGACCCAGGTTGAGACCGACGATTTGCAGCTTGCAGTCGTACTGGTCTGACCAGAACCACGGCAGCGCGCTATAGCTGACTTCTTCTCCGGCCAGCACCCGGGCGATCAGGTCGCCCTGGTCGGCCGCATTCTGCACCGATTCAAGCCGGATCTGCCGCCCGTCGCGGCTAAAGCTGCAGCAATCGCCGGCGGCGTAAATGCTCGGGTCCGAAGTCTGGCAGAGCGCGCTGACACGGATGCCGTTGTCGCAGTCGAGCCCGGCTGACTGCGCGAGCTCGATATTCGGACTGCCGCCGATACCGACCAGTACCAGGTCGGCGTCGATGATTTCGCCGGATTCGAGCTCGACGCCGCAAACCCTGCCGTCGTTCGCGAGCAGCCGGGTCATGCGTGTCGCTTCGCGTAGCTCGACCCCGTGGTCGGCATGCAGTTTGCGAAAATAGTCCGAGGTTTCAGCGGCGGCGACGCGTTGCAGGATACGATCGGCCATTTCGACTAACGTGACTTCGAGCCCGAGCTGCCGCGCGACGGCCGCGGCTTCGAGTCCGATGTAACCACCGCCGATGACCAGCAGCTTGCGCCCGGACTGGAACTCGGGCGCCATGCGATCGATGTCGGCAATGCTGCGCAGCGTGAAAACCCCGGGCAGGGCGCCACCTATTTCGGCAGGCAGGCTGCGCGCATGCGAACCGGTACAGAGAACCAGTCGGTCGTAATCGATGGCCTCCCCGGTGCTGGTGATGACCTGTTTCTGATCTGGTTTGACATCGTCAACGCGCGTGTCGAAACGAGTTTCGATCCCCTGCTCGGCGTACCACTCGAGCGGCCGAATGAACAGGCGCTCACGCTCGAGTTCACCGAGCAGGTACTTTTTCGATAGCGGCGGGCGCTGGTAGGGCGGGTGCGGCTCTTCGCCGATCAACAGCAGCGGCTCGGCGTTACCCAGCGCAACGTGGCGCGAAATGAACGAGGCTGCCGCCTGGCCCGCACCTACGATGACAACGGGCGCGGCCATCGTGCTACTCGGGCTCGGGTACGTGAAGTATGAGGCCGTCGAGTTCGGACGAGGCGATGATCTGGCAGCTTAGCCGGCTGTTTTCCTCGCGTTCGACGTCGGTCATTTCGAGCATCGTGTCTTCGATCTCGTCGACCTCGCCGGTTGTGGCGAGCCACTCGGGATCGACGAAGACGTGGCAGGTGGCACAGGACAGGCAGCCGCCGCATTCACCCTCGATGTGGGGCACGTTGTTGGCAGTGGCCGCTTCCATCAGGTTCAGACCGTCTTTGACGTCGGCGGAGATTTCGCTGCCGTCTTCCATTTTCCAGGTGATATTCGCCATCGCTATTTACTACCGATTGGGTTCTAAAAACCGCGTAATGTATCCTTTTTTCGGTGCAATGTCTTTTGAAAATAATCGTATTACTTATCCCTGTACGACCTCTTCCGCTTGCGCCCGAATTAAATTCCACAGCTTTTCCAGGTGCGCGCGCGTGCTAGCCTCGACGCCGATCGATACGCGCACCATCCAGCGGCCATCGAGTTGCGATGGACTCATGAACGCTTTGCCGGACTGGTTGATCGCGTTGACCCAGCCCAGGGTGTGCCGGTCGAGCGCTTCCCCGCTCAACCCCGGCGGTTGATGCCGGATACAGACGGTTTGCAGTTTGACCGGTGTAAGCACTTGCCAGTGTTCCTGCCGGGCCACCTGCTCGGCAAACCACTGTGCGTTGTCGAGATCGCGGCGCAGGCGTTCGCGGATCGCGTCGATGCCGTCGACGCTGAGGTGATACCAGAGTTTGAGCGCGCGAAAGCGCCGGCCGAGCGGAATGCCCCAGTCGCGATACTGTTTGACTTCGGCGTCGACCGTAGAGCGCAGGTAGCTGGGGTTGGTCGACATCACGCGTACCAGGTGCTGCACGTCGCGTACGTATAACAGCGAACAATCGAGGATCGTGCCCATCCATTTGTGCGGGTTCCACGAAATCGAGTCGGCTAATTCGACCCCTTCCCATAAATGGCGGCACTCGGGTAACAGCATGGCGCTGCCCGCCATGGCGGCGTCGACGTGCACCCAGATCCCGTGCTCGACGGCGATTTCGACGATTTCATTTACCGGATCGAAAGCAGTGACCCCGGTCGAGCCGACCGACGCCACGATTGCGCAGGGCAGGTAGCCGGCGGCGAAATCGGCCTCGATCTGGCTTGCCAGCGCGGGGCCCGACATTGCGCGGCTCTCCTCGACCATTGGCACCATGCGTAAATTGTCGCGTCCGAATCCGGCCAGCAGCGCCGCCTTGGCTACCGATGAATGCGCCTCCTCGGTAGTGTAAACGAGTAGCGGCTTGTCCTCGGCCTGCAATCCGCCGCGCGTTTCCGAGTAATCGCTGGCGCGCTCGCGCGCGATCAGCAGGGCAGTCAGGCAGGCGGTAGAGGCGGTGTCCTGGATACAGCCTTCCCAGCTATCGGATAAACCGGTGAGCTGCCGCATCCAGTCGCAAACCACTTCCTCGACTTCGGTCAACGCCGGGCAACTCTCCCACGAAATGCCCAGCGTGCCGAGGCCGGAGCTTGCGATATCGCCGAGCGTCGAGGCCAGCGATGCGTTCGACGGAAACCATCCGTAGTGCATCGGGTGCTGCACCTGGGTAATGCCGGGCACGATTTTCTGTTCGATGTCCCGCAACAACTGGTCAGCGGACATCGGTGACTGTGGTGGGCTCGTTGAGAAAGCGGCTCGCACCTGGCCGGGATCGACCTGTGCCCGCACCGGGCGCTGTTCGACGTTGCTGCGGTAATCTGCGATCCAGTCGATCAGCTCGTGACCGGCCAGGCGGAATTCTTCGGGCGTCATAAGATTACTCGGTATGGGTTGGCGGGGTTTCCAAAACTGAATTTTCAGGTATCGTTCCAACTCGAGTCAATCAGTATTCGACAGGTATTGTAAAACATGAACCGTTCCATTCGCATCGCTATCCTCGACGCCGTGCCCGAGAGTTTCTGGGCCGACGACAGGGGAATCACCGATTCGCAAAAGTTCATGAACCTGTTGCAACCGCAAAATCCGGCGGCGCGACTGGATCGCTACTTCGTGTCGCAAAACCATTTCCCTGACAACATCGAGAATTACGATGCGGTCCTGGTGACCGGCAGCCCCTGCAGTGTGCACGACGAGCACGAATGGATTGCGCGCCTGAGCGAGTTGGTAAGGGAAGCGTCGGACCGGCAGCTGCGCGTGGTCGGATCCTGCTTCGGTCATCAGCTGGTAGCGCGTGCCTTCGGCGGGGAAGTGGGGCACAATGAAAACGGCTGGCTGATCGGTAACTTCGCGGTGCACATTAGCCAGGTGCACGACTGGATGCAGCCGAACGCGCGTGTGACCGGAATGTATCACTTCAACCAGGAACGCGTGACGCGTTTGCCGGCCGTGGCGCAGGCCTTCGCCCGTACCGACGACTATGACGATTACGGATACACGATTGGCGACAACGTAATGTGCTTTCAGGGCCACCCGGAGCAGTCGCGGCAGTCTATGACAAATTTTCTCAAGGCCACCGACGACCTGACGCCGCGGCAACGCGAGCAAGCTGCGCAGCGTATCGAGAATGGAGAAACCGACGCGCAGCTCTGGGGTGAATGGATGATGCGCTTTTTCCTGGGCTAATGACCGTTAAAAAAATACTGGAAATCGAGATGAAAAATACTGCCGCACTGTTACTGTTAATATGTTTAGCCGGGCCGGTTGTTGCGGCCGATATCGAAAATGGCGATGATCTGCATTTCGAGAATTGCACGGGCTGCCACGACGAGACTGTCTATACCCGCGAAAACCGGAACGTGCGGTCGCTGGAGCGCCTCGGTCTGCAGGTGCGATTTTGCAAGGATTCGCTGGAACTCACCTGGTTCGACGAAGATGT
>CAMYON010000060.1:15538-19710 GCA_947260025.1 uncultured Gammaproteobacteria bacterium | reverse complement strand
GCTGCATAAAATCCTCCACGGCGACCCCGGTCTTTCGGATAGTCAATTCGCCCTCCTTGAAAATTAGAGAGCTGCGGAGAAAATCCGAGGCTTTTCCGTGGCAACCGCTGCATTCGTTACTGAAACGTGGAGGCGTGCTGGTTTGAGCCTGCAGCATCCGGTAAATCGCGTCGACCTGTTCTTTAGGTGAATAGTGGTTTTCGAGGAACAGTCGCAGGTCTGTTACGTGATGCTGACCCTGCAACAGACCATCGGCAATTTTAAGATACTTGCGCGCAAACTCTGCCGAATGTCCGTGACATTCGGCGCAACGGTCGTCCCATAGCGCGTGCAGATCCAGATCGCGAGCATTGCCCGTCCAGGGCAAAAACAGCAGCAAGATACCAAGACTCAGGCCCAGGGCGCGCATGTCTCGTTGGGTCTCGTTGCTGTTACTACCATCTGCCGATGATGATGCCCTGTGACTCGTCACGTTCCGGACCCATGTTGGCGAGGTTGTCGTAGGGCATACCGACACGCGGCTTCAGGCGCCGGCGCCAGTCGATAACCAGCCGCTGCATCTGCCCACGAATTTTTTTGAAGGCCGGATCGTCGCCGAGGTCTACCAGTTCTTTCGGATCCTGTTGCATATCGAACAGCTGCGGACGGAACAGGTTGTAGTGAATGTATTTCCAGCGTTTGTCGCGGATCATGACCGCGCGGCAGTCGTATGGCGCGATGCCTAGCACCCCACGCGCGCCGCGATCGGAATAGTCGATTTCGCTAACCGCGTAACGGCGCCAGCCCGCCGGCGCTTTACTAGAGCGCAGCAACGGCATCAGCGACCGGCCCTCCACACGCTCGTGGCTGATGTTGCCGCCGGCGAATTCGATAAAGGTTGGCAGCAGGTCCACCGCCTCGACCATCTCGTTGCAGACGCTGCCGCGGGTCTCGTCCGCGGTGGAATTCGGATTGACGATAAGCAGCGGAATTTTGACCGACGGTTCGTGGAACAAGTCTTTTTCACCGAGCCAATGATCTCCCAGGTAATCGCCGTGATCGCTGGTGAAAACGATCATGGTGTTATCGAACATGTCTCTTTTTTTCATGTATTCGAACAGGCGCCCGAGCTGATCGTCGATCTGCCTGACCAGGCCCATGTAAACCGGCACCACGCGCTCTCGTGCGTCGTCGCGAGCAAAGCTTTCGCTGTACTCCTGCTCCATGAAGGCCCGGTAAACGGGATGTGGTTCGGCCAGTTCTTTGTCCGAGCGCACCACCGGCTGCAGGTCCTCGGTCGAGTAAAGGTCATGATAGGGTGCTGGCGCTATGTAGGGCCAGTGTGGCTTGATGTAGGATAGGTGCAGACACCATGGGCTGTCAGCGTCCTGCTGCTCGAGGAAGTCTATCGCGCGCCGGGTTGTGTAGGTCGTCTCCGAATGTTCCTCGGCTACCAGCGCCGGGTAGACGCAATTTCGCATATGCCAACCCGAGCGTAAATTGCCAGACTTGTCAGCGCAGGTGACGACGTAATCCCGCCACGGGTTATCACCCGCGTAACCATGCCGATTCAGGTAGGCGTTATAGTCGGTTTGTCGAGCCCTGGGCAGCAGGCCCTCGTGGACGTCGAAGGGCTCGAATCCGCCGCTGGCGGCAGCGCGCGCGTATTCCGAGCCGGGATCTATACCGAAGGCACTCAACATTTCCGGGTCCTTGCGGTTGCCCGCCTTGCCGACTAGCGCGCTGCGGTAGCCCGACGGCCTGAGATAGTCGCCGATGGTGAGCTCGTCGACCCGGGTCGCGTCTTCGTTGGCCATGACGCCATGACTCGAAATGTACCTCCCGGTATAAAAACTGGCGCGAGAGGGTCCGCATAGCGGAGCCTGGCAATAGGCGTTGTCAAAACGAACCCCGCGCGCGGCCAGCGAGTCGATGTTCGGCGTGTGTAGTTTCAGGTGCCCGTAGCACGACAGGTAATCGAAGCGCAGCTGGTCGCACATGATGAACAGAATATTTCGCGGCATTTTCCAGGTTCCGATGACGTCGTCCCCGCGAAAGTGGGGGAGCGCTAACCGTTTGCTACAAGTTTATACAAGATTGCGATACGTCGCACCGCCGCTTTCGCGGGAATGACTTTTACAGACCCGGGGTCGTCAGTCCTTGTAGAGGCGGGGATTGAACACGTCGCGTAAAAAGTCGCCCATCAGGTTGATGGCGATGACGATTACCACCAGGAAGAGGCCGGGTATCAGCGTAATCCACCAGGAACCCGAATACAGGTATTCCTTGCCGATGCTGATCAGCGAGCCGAGGCTGGGCTCGGTTACCGGCATGCCGAGGCCGAGGAAGGACAGGGCCGCCTCGGTTATGATGGCGTTGGCGATCTGGACCGTGGCGATGACAAAAATCGGTGACAGGCAGTTGGGCAGGATATGCTTGAACATGATACGTATCGTCCCGAAACCCATGACAACCGCGGCGTCGACGTATTCCTTTTCCTTTTCCGCCAGCACCGACGAGCGCACCGTGCGCGCAATTTGCGGCCACTCGGCAATACCGATGACGAGAATCAGGATCAACATCGCATAGTTGCTGTAGGTTTCACCGCCGAAGGCATTCTTGACGATCGCCAGCACGATGATCGCTACCATTAGCGTCGAAAAAGACAGCTGCACGTCGGCGATACGCATCAGGATATTGTCCACGCGGCCACCGACGTAACCCGAGACCAGCCCGATGACGATGCCGATGGCGGCCTGCAGCAGCACCGCGCAGATACCGATCAACAGCGATACCCGCATGCCGTAAAGAATGGTGCTCCACAGGTCGCGGCCCTGGTCGTCGGTGCCGAGCAGGAAGCGCTGGTCCGCGCCTTCCTGCCAGGCAGGCGGCATTTCGGAATCCATCAGGTCGATTTGCGTCAGGTCGTAGGGGTCGAATGGCGCGATCACCGGTGAGAACAGGGCCATCAGCGCCAGGATCAGAAATATCGTGCTGGCCGCGATCGCGACCTTGTCGCGCTTGTAATAATGCACCAGGTCGGATTCCCGTAACCGTTGCCAGGGGCTAGCCATCGTATTCATTGGCGGCGCCCCACCAGGTCGACCATCGGGTTGATGACGCCGTAAAGCAGATCGACCAGCGTATTGACGACGACGAACAGGAAGCCGACAAACATGATGTAGGCGGTAATCAGCGGAATATCGGAGCGATTAACCGCTTCGAGAAACATGAAGCCCATGCCGGGCCACTGGAATACCGACTCGGTCAGGATGGTGTAAGCCACCATGATGCCGATCTGTACACCGCCGACGGTGATTACCGGCAGCATCGTGTTTTTCAGCGCGTGCTTGAGGTAAACAGGCATCGCCGGCAGGCCCTTGGCGCGCGCGAACTTGACGTATTCCGAGCTCAGCACCTCTAGCATTTCGGCGCGCACCAGGCGGATGAACAGCGGCAGCATGATCGAAGACAGCGCAATCGAAGGCATGATGATATGGACGATACCGTCCCAGCTCGCGAAATTAGTGCTCCAGTAACCCCAGACCTGCACGATTTCGCCGCGGCCGAAGGAGGGCATCCAGCCCAGGGTGATCGAAAAAATGAATATCAGTGCCAGCGCGGTCAGGAATACCGGGATGGAAATGCCGACGACGCTGACCGCCATGGTGAAACGACTGAACCAGTGGCGCGGCTGGATTGCGCAGAACACGCCGAGCGGAATCGATACGAAGATGATGATGAGCGACGCGGCAAACGACAGTTCCAGCGTCGCCGGCAGTTTCTTCAGGATGACGTCGAGCGTCGGTTCCTTGAAAAAATACGAGGTTCCGAGATCGCCCTGCAGCGCGCGTTTGACAAAACGGCCGTACTGCACCGGCAGCGGGTCGTTCAGCCCCAGCGATTCCCGCAGGCTGGCACGCTCCTCGTCGGACATCGACATCGCCGCCAGCTCACGCGTCGGGTCGCCGAGCGTGCCCTGGATCGAAAAGCAGAACATGCTGATGATGAGCATCACCAGCCCCGCCTGCAAAATACGCTGGAGTAAGAACTGTGTCATGGTTGGGACAGCATGTGCATTGCAACCGTTTCAAAAAATACTCCGGGCAGAAACTGCCCGGAGCATATTGTTGCAAGCGAATGCCATGATCGACCTAGTCGATGACGAGGTCACCCAGGTAAGGGAAGTTCAA
>CAMYON010000060.1:0-15520 GCA_947260025.1 uncultured Gammaproteobacteria bacterium | reverse complement strand
AAAATACTCCGGGCAGAAACTGCCCGGAGCATATTGTTGCAAGCGAATGCCATGATCGACCTAGTCGATGACGAGGTCACCCAGGTAAGGGAAGTTCAAAGCGTTGACGATCGGTTCGACGTTGACGCCCTTGCGTGCGGCCCAGGCCAGGTTCTGCCAGTGCAGCGGAATGAAACCGGCGTCCTGGAAGATCTTGGCTTCGATATCCTGCAGCATCTTGGCGCGCTTCTTGGAATCGGTTTCCGCGTTTGCCTTGACCGTCATCGTGTCGACGTAGTCGCTCGAGTAGTTGCCCGAGTTGTAAACGCCCATGCCGGTGCTCTGGTCCGGGGTCATCGCCAGGAACTCGTAAAAGTTGGCGCTATCCTCGGTATCCGAGTGCCAGCCAATCATCATGACGTCCGCGGCGCGGTCGTCGAAGGCTGGCCAGTACTGCGCTTTCGGCATGGTTTGCAGGTCGACCTTGATGTTGATCTTGGACAGCATCGCGGCCACCGCCTGCGCAATCTTGTCGTCGTTCACGTAGCGGTTGTTGGGCGCCATCATGGTGATGCTGAAGCCGTCCTCGTAACCCGCGTCCTTCATCAACTGCTTCGCCAGCTTGAGATCGTAACGCGGTTTGAGGGCCGGGTTGTAACCAAGATAGCCTTCGGGACTGAACTGCGCTGCGGTCGTCGCGAAGCCTTTCATGATCTTCTGAACGATCGCCTCGTTGTTAACCGCGTGCACCATTGCCATGCGAACGCGCTGATCGCGGAACTCGGAGCGACGCTCCTGGTTCAGCTGGAAGGTAATGATGCGCGTGCCGGGCATGGTAATCAATTCGGCATTGCTGGACGAACGGATCTGGCCGAAATCGTTCGGCGAGACCGGGGCGATGAAATCGACGCCGCCGGAGAGCAGTGCCGCAACGCGGGTTTGCTCGTCCTTGATCGGGGTGAAGACGATTCGCGAAACATTACCCGGGCTGCTCTTGTCCCAGTAGTCTTCGAAACGATCGAACACGACCTTGACGCCCTGCTCGCGCGAAGTCACTTTGAACGGTCCGGTGCCGGAAAGGTTGGTCGAAGCAAAGGATGCGCCGTTCTTGACGATCGCGCCCTTATCGTTGCCGTTGGCGTCGGTGCCGCTGTAAAACTCGCTATCCAGCGGGAAGATGTAGGTCGCGGTATGCAATACCAGCGGGTAAGGGCCGCTGGTCACCAGGTCGATGGTGTGATCGTCGATGATGTTGAGTTCGGTAAAATTGGCAAAAATACCCTTGAAGTCCGGGCTTTCCTTGAGGCGGTTGAAAGTCCATTTGAAATCCGTCGCGGTCATGGTATTGCCGCTGTGGAACTTAACGCCCTTGCGCAGCTTGAATCGAACCGTGGTCGGGTTCAGTCGCTCATAGCTGGTAGCGAGACGCGGTTCGAAAGCGAGTTCCTTGGTCCAGCGGATCAGCGGATCGAAGGACATGTGCGCTAGCTGTAGCACACCGCCTGACAGTTGCTCATGGATATCGAGCGTGACCGGGTCGGCGTCGTAAGCCAGTTTCAGCTCCTTCGCCTGTGCCGTTGTGAATGCCAGCAGGCTGGACATCACGAGGCAGGTTGTGAGTAGAAAACGATTTTTCATTTCAGGGTCTCCCTTGCGTTTGTTGTGTCGATAACGGTTTTCACTTAAAAAACCGAAAAATCTTATTGTTTTGGCTGGGTTACAGCCTCATTTTCGTAAATGCGATCGAATCGCGGCATCAGGTCGAGTAATTCAATGCTGTACTCGTTTTGCGGATGCTCGAAGAAGGTCTCGGTTTCCGCGGTCTCAAGTATGCGCCCATGGCGCATGATTGCAACCCGATCGCACATTTGCCGGATTACGGGCAGGTCGTGACTGATGAACAGCATGGTCAGGCCGAGTTCATCCTGCAGGTCCTTGAGCAGGTTCAGGATTTGCGCCTGCACCGAGACGTCGAGCGCCGAGGTGGGTTCGTCGCAGATCAGTAAACGCGGCCGGCTGGCGAGCGCGCGCGCGATCGAGATGCGCTGGCGTTGCCCGCCGGAAAACTCGTGCGGGTAGCGTCGCCCCATCTGGCGACCGAGGCCGACGTGGTCCAGCAGGTCGCCGACGATCTGCAACACATCCTGCGGCGGCGCAAGTTTGTGAAAACGCATGGGCTCGGCAATGATGTCGTTGACCTTCATGCGCCCGTTGAGCGAAGAATAGGGGTTCTGAAAAACCATTTGCATTTGCCGGCGTGCCTGCTGCACCGCTGCACGATCGGGGTTGTTGACCAGCTCGACACCGTCGAAGCGGATGGATCCGCTATCGGGTTGCTGTAATCCCGCTACCATGCGCGCGATGGTCGATTTGCCGGATCCGCTTTCACCCACCAGTCCGAATGATTCGCCTGCCTTGATCACCAGGCTGACGTCCCTGGTGGCCTGCAGGTACTTACGGTTTTTCGCCAGCAGGGCGTCCTGGGTGATAAAGCTCAGGTTCAGGTCGTTTATCTCCAGCAGCGCCTCCGAATGCGCGTGGCGCAGGCCCTCGCCCAGCCAGTGGTTGGAAACGTCGATGTGCTTCAGGCCCTTCTCGGTAGTCTCGATATACTCCACCAGCGGAAAGCGGTCGATCTTGATATTGGCGCGCGGCACCGCGCTGATCAGGCTCTTGGTATAGTCGTGCTGCGGCTGCGTCAATACCTGTTTGGTGGTGCCGATTTCCACCAGACGGCCCATGTACATAACCGCCACGCGGTCGGTGACGCTCGAGATCACGCCCATATCGTGGGTGACCAGCAGGCAGCCGACCTTGCGTTCATGGCAAAGCTTGCGAATCAGCGACAGGATCTGGTCCTGTACCGAGACGTCGAGCGCTGTCGTCGGTTCGTCGGCGATCAGCAATTCGGGTTCGCCCGCGAGCGCGATCGCGATCACGACGCGTTGGCGCATGCCACCGGAAAACTGGTGCGGAAACTGTTTGATGCGAACCTCGGGATCTGGAATGCCGACCTGGTCGAGCAGATCGACCGCGATGCGCGATGCTTCCTTCGGTGCCGCACCCAGGTTGGTGGTAATGGTTTCGACGAGCTGATTCTCGACCGTGAACAATGGGTTCAGCGACGTCATCGGATCCTGGAAAATAAAACCCACGCGCGAGCCGCGCACCTTCAGTATTTCCTTGTCGGTAAAGGTCGAGATTTTGGTGTCGTTCAGGTAGATGTCGCCCTTGGAGACTCGCCCCGGCGGGCTGAGCAACTGCACGATGCCGTTGCCGATGGTGGACTTGCCGGCGCCGGACTCACCCACCAGGCCGAGTATTTCGCCGGGCTCCAGATCGAAACTGACACCTTCGACCGCGTAGTCGGTTTCGTAACGTCCGGGAAATTCGATCGACAGGTTCTTGATGCTTAAAAG
Source organism: uncultured Gammaproteobacteria bacterium (assembly GCA_947260025.1). Taxonomy (GTDB): domain Bacteria; phylum Pseudomonadota; class Gammaproteobacteria. The sequence continues at coordinate 12,122 of CAMYON010000060.1, read as the reverse complement.
CGGCATTATTAGTTCTTTAGTCTTTATTATGAAACTGCTTTCGCGAAACGCGATGCTAACGCTAAAGCGTTTAAATTGCTACTTATCAGGCTTAGTAAGTCGCTACTTCCCCAAGCAGCCAGTCCACTTTATCATCACCCTCGAGGGTCAGCCGCTTGCGCGTGTGGTAATTGAGCTGCGGGGTTGACCTGAGTAACTCGCGATAGGCGTTGGCTTCGATGCATATCAGGCCGCAATCGGTGGTGGCGGTCATTTCGACAGGCCTGGCTTCGGTGTAGGCGCGCCAGCCCAGTTCCTCGCCATCGACGATTTTCTCTTCGCTGCCGTCCTGGTGGACGATCGAGCCGAAGCCTTCGACGAAAATGTACAGGTGCGTATCATCCAGCCAAATCGTATTACCGCTCTCGACTACTTTCCATTCGGCGATGCGAGAAATCTTGTCGGTAACGGTGGATAACAGGTCTGCAAACTGGGGCAGCAGCTTGATTACCGGGCGCAGCAACCAGCGATTTTCCAGCATGCCCTGCAAACCGCTGAAGCGAATGAAGTTACGGAAGGTTTCCTCGGCGAACACGCAGACCGTCACCGGGGTTTTGGCTACCACGCTGGCGTTACGAATGCCGGAACCGGTCAGTATCGCCATTTCTCCGATTACGTCGCCAGCCTGCAGCATGGCCACGGTCTCGCGCGTGCCTTCCTCGACGCGTACGACTTCGCAGTAACCGGTCAGGATCAGGTATACCGAGCCGTGGGTCACCGCCTCCTGGACGATGATGACGTCCTCCGCGTTGTAGCGATAAATCTCCTGCTCGGCCAGCAGGTTGCGCATCCAGCGGTTAGGAAAGGGTTGCCCCAGCCACATTGTCAGGTAGTGGTTGATCTGCGAGGTGTAAATCATGCTATCGCCTTCGATCAGGGTGTAGCGTTTGCCCGAGCTGGCGAGTGAAAATGTTGTCTGCAGCGCTTCCGGCACTTGCTCGACATGCACGAAAACCACGCGCTCCGCTTCGGAATCGAGCGCATCGGTGGGGTCGCCGTGAATATCACCGCCGCCGCCATCGGCAATCAGCAGGTGAAAATTCTGCTTGTAGAGACGCTCGAGGTTTTCGATGGTCTCGGGCCGCACGATTCCGGATTCGCCCATTTCGCGCACCGCGGTCATGTTCTGGTTGTCCCCGACGATACAGACGTCGCGAAACTGGCCCTTATGAATAGTCGAAAATGTCGCGCCGATGGTTGGTATGCTGTGCACCGTGTTGTGCACCTGGATAGTGAGGCCGTAATAGTTGATGGTGTCGCCCGGGTTAACCCGGAGCAGCTGGAAGTGCTCGGCGACCGAGTCCAAACTCCAGCCGAGACCGCAGCTGAGCTTTTCCATCGCCATGTTGAAAATTTCCTGCGTCGTAATGACTTCGACCCGGTGCGGCATATCCATCAGCGGAAACATCGAGCAATGATCGTCGTGCAGGTGGGTCAGGAATACGGCTGAAACCTGGTTCTTGGAGATGCCGCGCGCAAATAAATGCTGATCGAGAAACGGAATCGAATCGATTAGCAGGTAATCACCGTTATAGCATAGCGCCAGGCCGGTACAGGGCTCGGTGGTGGAAAAACCGGAAGCACCACCTAGCACCTCGATGCTCATCTTGGTCAAGCCTCCGGGCACGTAGTCGGTTGGCACCGGGTAGGGTGGACTGATTTCGGCGCCATCGTTGAGGTCGACGAACACGTCGCCGCCCTGGTTGCTTACCAGGTAACGGTCCACGCCCTGGCGTTCGATAGCAAAGTCTCCGGCCACGGCAATGTTATTCTCGAACGGGATCGGGTTAAAAAACTCGTTAACCTGGATTAGCTCACCACCATCACCCTTGAGCGCCAATGCCTCGGAGACCGCTAGCCACTCGTTCTTCAATCCCTCCTCGGTATGCCAGCGGTCGAGTTCTGCCCGGCTCGGGCCGAGCAGGGTGAAGCGCAGCAGGCGCATCGCGTGGCTGATCGAGTCGGCTTCGCCGACCAGGTTGATCCTGCGTTTCTCCGCAAGCCCCTTTGCGAAAAACAAAAAGAAATAAAGCGGGAACTCGAGATTATTCAGCAGCGAGCCGTTCTTTTCGCGAATATCGGTTAGAACCAGCGTGTCGAAGCGGGTTACGCCCTGGGTGAGCAATCCCTTCAGAACTTCGGGGGGCTGACCAAAGAGAATAACCTCGGATTCGTCCATGACGATTCTGCTGCCCGCTGCGGGCGTGAGGATTTGAGGTTCGGCCATATTGTATGTACTGATTGCCTGAGGTCTAAGTGTACTCTGACGTCTTTGGTGGTGAAAGGCGAAAATCTGTTAGATAGTTTGTATAAACGCGACTTGCAATAATCACGTTTGATACTAGGGCTGTAGCCGTTGCCGGTAGAGGGTTTCATAGTAAGGCCGCGCTTCGGACGCTATGGCCCGCTCCCTCTGGTTAAGCTCACAGGGTTTCTCGCGGTAGGGCGCGAATCCGGTCGAGTTCCATACCGAATCGTACCAGTACTTTGCCCAGACCCCGTCGCTGTCGCGCGGACCGGCCGGCCAGTTCAGCATTTGCGGTGAGAACTCGATGCCGAGCCGTGCGCAGATGGCGCGCAACATGGACTCGGGCCCGAGCAAAAATTCCCGGCTGTCTATCACCAGCGGTATCTCCCCGGTCATGTTGCAAACCTGCTCGAACAGTTCGGCCTGCTGTACGAAACCGATATCGGCCAGGGTCACGTCGCTGCGAACCGCGGCGTAGGACGCGATCACGGCCTCGGGCTCGCGGATCAGGAAACAGTTAACCAGCGCCGACAACCAGCCGCGGTCGAGTTCCGGCAGCAGGTGCAGGGTCATGTGTTTCTGGTAGAAAATAGTTTTGCCGTCGGGTATGTCACCCGTGCAGGCGGCGATAATAGTCTCCGCGTCGGTGCCCTGGTCGGCGATGACCTCGGCCGCGCCCGGATGCGGGATGCCGGTTGCGTCCAGGTAATAGCCGTAGAGAGGTTCGTCCCAGACCACGCAGTCGTCTCGATTTTCCCAGGCGCGCATTAGCGCGGTCGAGATGTTGCGCGGCCCTGACCACATCGCGATTCGTAATGGGGTCAATGACATTCCTGCTCGAGCATTTCGAGATACAGTTGTTGCAATCGCTCCACCATCGGACCACGTTCGCCATCGCCGATGATGCGGCCATCGATCTCGCGTACCGGCGCCAGCCCGGCGAAGGTGCCGGTGACGAAGGCCTCGTCCGCGCCGTAGACATCGGTCAGGCTGAAGTTTTTCTGCGACACCGGAATCCCGTTTTGCTGGCACAGGGCGATTACGTTGCCGCGCGTGATGCCGCCCAGGCAATAGTCTCCGCTCGAGGTCCAGACTTCGCCCTTACGCACGATAAAAAAATGGGTCGAGTTACAGGTCGCGACGAAGCCGTGCGGATCCAGCATCAGGGCTTCATCGGCTCCGGCCTTGGCGGCCTGGATGCAGGCGGTGATGCAGTTCAGCTTGGAATGGCTGTTGAGCTTGGGATCCTGGACGTCCGGATAACCGCGGCGCACGTGCACGGTAAACAAACGAATACCGCGAGCGGCGGTTTCCGGCAGCGCCTGCTTATACTCGGGAATAATGACGATGGTCGGCGGTGTGATCGTTACGCGCGGGTCCTGGTAGGGCGTGGCCTTGATACCGCGTGACACCATCAGCCGGATGTGCACCCCGTCAGACATGTTATTTTTCTCGAGCAGCCGGTACAGGCGTTCGGCCAGCTCGGGCGCCTCGAGCTCCATTTCCATATCCAGCGCCCTGGCGCCCTCGTAGAGTCGATCCAGGTGCTGCTCGAGGAAAGCGATCTTGCCGTTATGCACGCGCAGTCCTTCCCAGATTCCGTCGCCGAGCACGAAGCCGCTGTCGAAAACCGAAACCCGCGCCGCTTCGCGCGCAAAATATTCACCGTTGATGTCGATCAGGATGTCCGCGTTGCGCGGGTCGTCCTGGTATTCGTGGGTGCCTTTGCTACTCATCTATTGTTCCAAGTTCGTATGTTGTCCCGAGGCTGGTGACGCACAGGTAACGCTTGCCCTCTCGCACCTGTTCCTCGGCCAGGTTGGCCAGGTCGAAAAACGCGCGGCGGCTGATCAGGGCTTCCAGGCCCGCGTGCAGCATCACGTAGGGTCTCGGTTCTCCGCTTGCCGTATCGATCTCGACGCGTAGCGGGTGTTCGGCATCGACTACGACACGCTCCCCGATATTGGTGGTGAACACGATTGCCTGCTGGTCTGCTTCGTCGATCTGTTCCACCAGGGTCGCAACGAAGGGCGCGTCTTCGACCTCGATGCGCAATTTCTCCGCGGGGGTTACCAGGAAATACTCGTCCTGTTCGCGCCGCAATATACCGGCAAACAGCTTTACCAGTGATTCACGCTGAAACCTGCGGCCCTGGTGATACCAACTGCCATCGGCCGCTATCCGGATATCGATATCACCCTGATAGCCGGGGTTCCAGTCTTGCCTCTCGGCGATGCCGGTTTCGTTCGCTCTTATATCGGCGAGGATTTGTTCGAGGTCGGACATTTCCCGATTTTGTGCAAATTCTTGTGGCGACACAATACATAAATTTCCCGAACCGGCTCTGTTCCTGCTTTCGCCGAAGATGACTCGTCGGTGGAGAATCGATAAAACCGGGTCGATTAAACAAATTCAGCGCGTGCGATTTATCGCATCGATTTTGCTTGCCGTCGCGGGGATGGAAATCCCGCGGTTGAATTTATAAGTTGTAAATCGAGGCGGGCACAAGATACATTACGGCAGGCGTAATACTGTTAACTATGCAGCGGCTTTAGCTGCGAGGAGATAGCCTGGTATGAAACGAAGGGGATTCGTGAAACTCTGCGCGACCGCGGTCGCCGGTATCACCGCCAGCCCGGAGATGCTGGCCGGGGACCACCAGCAATACCATCGTTACGGCCGGGTCGCGCTGATCGATGCCCAGTCAGGTAAACCCGTCGGCGCCGAAGCGCTGGAGGTGGGGGAAACCTACCTGTTTCACTATCCTTTCGTATCGACACCCTGTTTTCTGATCGATCTGGGCAGGAAGGTCACTTCCAGGGTCAACCTCGAGACGCGCGACGGCAATCGCTACCGCTGGCAGGGTGGTGCGGGGCCGAAATCGTCGATAGTCGCCTTTTCGGCCATCTGTGCGCACAAGATGACCCACCCGGCGCCCTCGGTCAGCTTTATCAATTACCGCCACGGCGAAACGCGGTTCCGCAACAGTCAGGAAGAAATCGAACAGCGCAAAGGGGTAATCTACTGCTGCTCGGAAAAAAGCGTCTACGATCCGGCACACGGCGGCAAGGTGCTCGGTGGTCCGGCGCCGCAGCCGCTGGCGGCAATCGAACTCGAGTACGATCAGGCGGCCGACACGTTCTATGCCACGGCCACTATCGGTGGGGAAATGTTCGAAAAGTACTTCGACAATTTCCGCGATCGCCTGGTGCTACAGCACGCACGTTTCGACATCGACAGCGCCCTGGAGAATAGCACCGAGTTGATGCGCCTGAGTGATTACACCCAGCACTCGGTAAGCTGCCAGGTTTGAGCTAACCGCCGGTAACGGGCGGGAAGAAAGCGATTTCGTCGCTGTCGTTGATTTCGGCCGCGGGCTCGCTCATCTCCTGATTGATCGCGATCAGGATCCGGGTGCTGCCGTCGAAAGCGCCGGCGAAGGGCTCGCCGCGAGAGCGCAGCAGCGAGACCAGGTCGTCTACCGTTTTGCAGTCCGTCGGCAGCTCCAGCCGTTCGGATTTCAGATCCAGCATTTCGGCGAGGCTGGCGAAGTAGAGAATGTCGGCCATGATTGCTACCGCGACCAGTCGAAGAACTGGATATCGACCTCGTCACCGGCGGCGACCCCGGTATTTTCATCGGGCAGGACGATAAAGCAGTTCGCCCGGCTCATCGAGGTCAGGATGCCGGATCCCTGTTTACCGGTCCTGGCCACCTGCCACTGGTTGTTTTCGTCGAGCGTCGCGATGCCGCGCTGAAACTCGTAGCGCCCGGGTTTCTTGCGCAGCGCTTCGAGCGCGCGCGCCCGAAACAGTGCCGGCCGGCGCATACTGGCGCCGGATAACACATCGATCGCCGGCAGCACGAACTGGCTGAAGGTCACCATGACCGCGACCGGGTTTCCGGGCAGCCCCATGAAGATGCTGGCGCCGATCTGGCCGAAGGTTAGCGGACGTCCGGGCTTGATCGCGATTTTCCAGAACTCGGTAGTGCCGAGCTCTTCCAGCGCCGGCTTGATGTAATCGGCTTCGCCGACCGACACGCCGCCGGTGCTGATGATCAGGTCCGCCTGGGTCGATGCCCTGGTCAGCACCTCGCGCATGCTTTCGAGGTCGTCGCGCACCACGCCCAGATCGATGATATCGACCGCCATGCGCGACAGCATGCCGTGCAGGCTGTAGCGATTGCTGTCGTAGATCTTGCCCGGTTCCAGCGGCTCGCCCACGGAGACCAGCTCGTCACCGGTGGAAAAGAACGCGACCACCGGTTTGCGCTTGACCTGCAGCTGGCTCAGACCGAGCGAGGCCAGCACGCCGAGATCAGCGGGATTGAGCCTGACGCCGGCCTCGATCACGGTAGCACCCTGTTCGATGTCTTCGCCGGCATCACGGATATTTTCACCGACGCGATGATCGGAATCGATTCTGACCTCGCCGGAATCACCGATCTCAGCCTGTTCCTGCATGATCACGGCGTCGGTACCTTCCGGAATCAGCGCACCGGTCATGATACTGACGCACTGACCGCGTGCGCAGCTACCTTCGTAAGGCTTGCCGGCGTAGGCCGTGCCGATTTGCTCGAGTTCGGTAATGCCGCTCGCGGCGAGGCTGTCGATACTGATTGCAAACCCGTCCATTGCCGAATTCGGCCGTGGCGGCACGTTGTGGGGCGATTTAACGGCCTCGTTGTTTACCCGGTCGAGGCATTCCCGGATAGGCAGGCGTTCGCAGGCGTGAACCGGCAGCACGCGCTGCTCGATACGCTCGAGTGCCTCGGCCAGGCTGATCGAGTTGGGGTCGAAAGGATCGGCGCAACTGGGATCGGGAGTGATTTTATCGTCCATTGAAATCGGTTTTACTACTTTCAGGCTTCAATTGAGGCATATACGAGGCTAAATTGGTAGGGGTAAGCGCGGTTTTTTTATTGGGAAATAGCACCGTGGCGTAAAACCCGATTAAATTTGGTGTTTGGGGCTATAAATGCGTCGGCGACAGTGGTATTTTTACGGCTTGAACCAAAATCTCCCGTCAGGATAAAAGCATAATTATCCCGGGAACCATAATAACGACGCAATCGGAGGATACAATGCAGAAATCCCTCAACATCGACCCCGGGAAGTGTACCGGCTGTCTTCAGTGCGAAATGGCCTGCTCGTACGAGCATACCGGGACTTTCAACCCGTCGCGCTCCTACATCAAGGTATTCACTTTTCATCACGAGGGAAGATTTGCACCCTATACCTGCACGCAGTGCGATGAAGCCTGGTGCATGCGTGCCTGCCCGGTAGATGCGATCACCGTCGATATGGCGACCGGCGCCAAGGTGGTCCACGACGACAAGTGTGTCGGCTGCAAGGTCTGCACCATCGCCTGCCCGTTCGGTACCATCAACTACTCGCAGGCGACCGGTAAGGTCGTCAAGTGCGATCTCTGTGGTGGCGATCCGCAATGCGCGGCAGCCTGCCCGACCGATGCGATCACTTACGTAGATGCGGACTGGACCGGTTACGACCGGATGCTGGCGTCGGCGGCCAAGAGCCTGCCTTCTGCTGAAGCGACCGCTTAATAATGGGGGAAATGAATCATGTCATGGACAAGAAAAATCCTGAGGGTAAATCTCTCTAAAGGCAGCTGTACATCCGAACCGCTCAATATGGAATGGGCGAACTTATACCTGGGCCAACGTGGACTGGCGTCCAAGTACCTCAGCGAAGAGGTCGATCCGACCTGCGACCCGCTCGGGCCCGACAATAAAATGATTATGGCGACCGGACCGCTAACCGGCACCATGGCCTCGACCGCCGGGCGTTACTCGGTCATCACCAAGGGACCGCTGACGGGCGCCATCGCGTGCTCCAACTCGGGCGGATTCTTCGGTGCCGAGCTGAAATTCGCCGGCTGGGACATGGTCATCTTCGAAGGCAAGTCGGATAAGCCGGTTTACCTGCTGATCCAGGACGACAATGCCGAATTAAAGTCCGCCGAACACATGTGGGGTAAAACCGCGTGGGAAACCGACGATATCATCCACGCCACTCACCAGGATCCGCAAATGCGGGTCGCCTGTATCGGGCGCACCGCTGAAAACGGTTGCCTCTACGCCGCGGTCATGAACGACAAGCATCGCGCCGCCGGACGTTCCGGTGTCGGCACCGTGATGGCATCGAAAAACCTGAAGGCGGTCGCGGTGCGCGGCACCCAGGGTATCGGTAACGTCGACGACGCCGAGGCCTTCATGTCAGCGACCGGCGACGGCAAGGCGGTACTCGCGGAAAACGCCGTAACCGGCCAGGGCCTGCCGGCCTACGGTACCCAGGTGTTGATGAACGTCATCAACGGCATCGGCGGTCTGCCGGCCCGCAACATGCGCGATGTCGGCTTCGAGGGCGCGGAGAATATTTCCGCCGAGGCAATGGCCGAGCCGCGCAAGAGCGACGGCAAGCCGAACCTGACCACGAACGGCGCCTGCTTCGGCTGCACCATCGCCTGCGGCCGTATCTCGACGGTCGATCCGACGCATTTCTCGGTCAAGGATAAGCCGCAGTACCAGGGCAATTCCGGCGGGCTCGAATACGAAGCGGCATGGGCGCTGGGCGCCGATACCGGGGTCGACGATCTCGATGCACTGACTTACGTCAATTTCCTGTGCAACGAAGACGGCATGGATCCCATTACCTATGGCGCTACCGTTGCCGCGGCGATGGAAATGTTCGAAGACGGCGTCATCACTACCAAGGAAACCGGCGGTGTCGAGCTCAGGTTTGGCGATGCGAAGGCGTTCGTCGCGATCACCGAACAGTTCGTCAACGGTGGCGATTTCTCTGCCGACCTCGGACTCGGATCCAAGCGCCTGACGGAAAAGTATGGCAAACCTGATCTGTCGATGACGGTCAAGGGCCAGGAGTTCCCGGCCTACGATCCGCGCGGTATCCAGGGTATCGGCCTCAACTACGCGACTTCGAATCGCGGCGCCTGCCACCTGCGTGGCTACACCATTGCCTCGGAAGTGCTGGGAATCCCGGTCAAGACCGAGCTTAACGATACCGACGGCAAGCCCGAACTGGTGAAAGCGTTCCAGGATGCGACCGCGCTGGTCGACTCCGCCGGGCTGTGTATTTTCACCACGTTTGCCTGGGGCATGGACAATATCGCACCGCAGATCGATGCCGCCTGCGAGGGCGACTGGAGCGTCGAGAATTGCCTCGAAACCGGTGAGCGCATCTGGAACATGGAGCGCCTGTTCAACGAAGCGGCCGGATTCACCGCGGATGACGACAAGTTGCCCAAGCGCCTGCTGGAGGAAGCCATCAAGGATGGCCCGACCAAGGGTCAGGTGAATCGTCTCGGCGAAATGCTGCCCAAGTACTACGAGGTCAGGGGCTGGACCGCCGACGGCAAGATCCCGAAAGAAACCCGTCAACGGCTTTCGCTATAATCAAAACACCCCCTGCCGTTCGCGGCAGGGGGTTTTCAGTTGAAGGCATAACATCATGCAACATTTAATTATCGGTGCAGGTCCTGCCGGCGTTGTCGCCGCCGAGACCCTGCGCAAGGCGGACCCCGATGCCGCTATCGCAATCATCGGGGATGAACCCGAACCGCCTTACTCCCGCATGGCGATCCCTTACTACCTGATCAACAATATCGACGAAAGCGGAACCTACCTGCGCGATCCAAAGCAGCATTTCGGCGCTTTGAATATCGAGGTGGTGCAGCAGCGGGTCGACAAGATAGACACCGGGGGCAAATCCGTGACGCTTGCCGACGGCAGCAGCCGCAGCTATGACAAGCTGCTGGTGGCGACCGGATCGCGTCCAGTCAGCCCGCCGATCCCCGGGCTCGATTTGCCGCAGGTGCATTCCTGCTGGACGCTCGAGGATGCGCGTAACATCATCAAGCTGGCGCAACCCGGTTCCAACGTGGTGCTGATCGGCGCCGGTTTCATCGGCTGCATCATTCTCGAGGCGCTGGTCAAGCGCGGTGTGAACCTCGCGGTGGTCGAAACCGGAAACCGCATGGTGCCGCGTATGCTCGACGAAAAAGCAGGTGGCCTGCTCGAGACCTGGTGTAAAAACCGGGGCATCGACGTGCACACTTCATGCAGCGTCGAGGGCATCAGCGACGCCGGTGATGGCCAGGTAGAGGTTTCGTTAAGCGACGGCAGCAAGCTCGGCGCGGCGCTGGTGATTACCGCGACCGGGGTCAAGGCGAATACCGACCTGGTGGCCGACAGCGGTATTGAGGTCGACCAGGGTATTCTGGTAAATCGTCGCATGCAGACCAGTAACCCGGACGTTTATGCCGCCGGCGACGTGGCCCAGGGTGTCGACTTTTCCACCGGCAATTTCGAGGTACAGGCGATTCAGCCGACAGCTACCGATCACGGCCGCATCGCCGCGCTCAACATGGCCGGGCAGGGTGACGAGCATCACGGCACCCTGAATATGAACGTGCTGGATACGGTAGGCCTGGTTTCCTGCTCGTTCGGCCTGTGGATGGGGGTCGACGGTGGCGACAGCGCCCACCTCTATAATCCGGAAGAGTTTCAGTACATTAACCTGCAGTTCGATGGCGACCACCTGGTCGGTGCCAGCAGCGTCGGTAAAACCCAGCACGTGGGCGTGCTGCGCGGCCTGATCGAGTCCAGGATCCATCTCGGCGAATGGAAACAGCGCCTGATGCAGGATCCGACCGCGATTATGGAAGCTTACGTCGCCTGTACGCAGGAACTCTCGTATCACTAGCTTCGGATGAACGTCAACATCGAGTTTTACGCGTCGTTGATGAAGTACCTGCCGCCGGGCAAGAGCCGCTTCCGGCGCGAGGTCAGCGTCGAGGACGATATTACGCTGAGCCGCCTGATCAAGCAGTTTCATATTTCCGAGGCCGAGGCGCACCTCGTCCTGGTCAATGGTCATTTCGTCAATTGCGGCGAAGACCGCGACCAGCGTAAACTCGTCGAGGGCGACACCATTTCGATCTGGCCCCCGGTCGCCGGCGGCTAGATCGGATCCGATGAGCAATGACCCGGATCCACAGCCTGACCTGGTCGAGTATGAAATGGGCTACGGTGCCGACGAGTTCGGCAAGGTTCTGCTGGGGCCATTTAGCGGCGCGCACAGCGACTTCGATGCCAACGAGATCGGACGCCATCACTGGCGCGTTTCGCTCGAGGACTCGACTTTTACCGTCGACATCAGGGTGGCCGAAAAGCCGCCGCGCAAACTGGGCCTGTTCAACCTGCCGGTGCTCGACGTGAAATTTTCCTTCAACGCTGTCGAGGGCTCGCAACGCGATGATTTCTTTCATCGCTTCCACCAGTATTTTCATAAGGGTGGCGGATGAATCCGTCGCAAACAGAGCGCTATGCGCGCCACATCCGGCTGTCGCAAATCGGTGAGCAGGGTCAGCAGGCGATTCTCGACGCCAGCGCCCTGATCGTGGGCGTCGGCGGGCTCGGGTCACCGGCCGCGATGTACCTGGCCGCCGCCGGGATCGGCAAGCTGGTGCTGTGCGACTTCGACATCGTCGAAACTTCGAACCTGCAGCGCCAGATTATCCACCGCAACGATGCCGTCGGGGAAGACAAGGTCGAGTCGGGTCGGCAAACCGTCGCCGCGCTGAATCCGGAATGCGAGGTCGAAACGATTTCCTACCAGATGGACGCCGAGGAGTTAAAACAGGTGGTCGAGTCGGTCGATATCGTGCTCGACTGCACTGATAACTACCCGACCCGGTTCGACATCAATCGGGCCTGCGTCGAAACCGCCACGCCGCTGGTGATCGGCGCCGCGATCAGGCTCGAAGGACAAATTATGAATTACCAGCCGGCCGCC
>CAMYON010000059.1:14097-41909 GCA_947260025.1 uncultured Gammaproteobacteria bacterium | reverse complement strand
AATATGTTGGGACTTGCGAAACGAACGGGTGCCAGAATATTCCAGGCTTCGACTAGCGAAGTCTATGGTGATCCAAGAGTTCATCCTCAAACAGAGGAGTACTGGGGTCACGTAAATCCAATCGGACCGCGGTCCTGTTACGACGAGGGCAAACGATGCGCTGAGACGTTGTTCTTCGACTATCGTGCCCAGCATAGCTTGCCGATCAAGGTGGCGCGTATTTTTAATACCTACGGGCCGAATATGCATCCTAATGACGGACGGGTGGTCTCTAATTTTATTGTGCAGGCTCTAAAAGATGAACCGATCTCAATTTATGGAGACGGGAAACAGACGCGCTCATTTTGTTATGTCGACGATCTTATCGATGGAATACTCAGTTTCATGCAAACCGACGAAGATGTAACAGGGCCTATAAATCTCGGAAATCCGGCAGAATTCACTATTATCGAGCTAGCGCATAAAATTATCGATATGACTGATTCCAATTCTGAACTGGTATATGAACCCTTACCTGAAAACGATCCCATTCAAAGAAATCCGGATATTAGTCGAGCAGGAGAGCTCCTTGATTGGAGACCAACGATTAATCTTGAACAGGGTCTGGAAAAAACTATCGGTTATTTTAAACAATTGGTGCTGGATTGATTTCGGAGAGAGACCAGTCTTCAGACGGATCATGAGAATTTTGCACCTACCAAATTGGATAGTTACCGGCAAAGTCGACCTAGCAGTCCGCATTGCACGAATTCGTAAATACCTAAGCCCAGCGATTGAGCGCGTTTTCGAATTCCTCGCGGCTGATTTCTATGGCGCCGAGCGAGCGCAGGTGGCCGGTCGGTAACTGGCAGTCGATCATTTCGTAGCGGCCCGAGTCGACCTGGTGCTTTAGGCACAGCTTCGAGGTATTGGGTTCGCGGCTGAACATCGATTCGCCGAAGAATACTTTGCCGAGCGCGATGCCGTAGAGTCCGCCGACCAGTTCGCCATCGCGGCGGCACTCGATCGAGTGCGCGAAGCCGGCCCGGTGCATATCGACGTAGGCCTCGATCATTTGGGTGTTGATCCAGGTGCCTTGCTGTCCGTCGCGCTCGCCGGCGCAGGCTTCGATCACGGCGCGGAAGTCCTGGTCCTTGGTGACCTGGTAGCGCTGCTGGCGCGCGAGTTTTTGCAGGCTCTTACTCTGGTAGAAACGTTCCGGATAGAGCACCGTGCGTGGCGCCGGCGACCACCACAGGATCGGTTCGTTTTCGTTGAACCAGGGAAAAATGCCCTGGCGGTAGGCCACCAGTAGCCAGTCCACGTCAAGACTGCCGCCCGCGGCAAGCAGCCCCGCGGGCTCGGCCAGAACCGAGGCGGTATCGGGAAAATGCGGTGGGGCGTCTGGATCTAGCCAGGGAATCATATAAAAATCAAATATTTATAGGATAAAGTTAAAGTAAGATATATTCATTCGGTGGATTTATACGGGGAATGATCGAGCAGGTCGGACTGGTAACTGTCGATGTAGCGCAGCTCCTGCTGCAGAAACTGCTCGATGGCCTCGCGAAACTGCGGGTGAGCGATCCAGTGGCCCGACCAGGTCAGCGTCGGCAGGAAGCCGCGGGCGAGCTTGTGTTCGCCCTGGGCTCCCGGGTCGAAGCACTGCAGGCCCTCGCGAATGCAGTAGTCGATGCCCTGGTAATAACAGCATTCGAAATGCAGGTTGTTGAAATACTGATCGCAACCCCAGACACGACCGTACAGGTGCGTATCGCTGCGGAAAAATAGCGACGTGGCGACGATATGGCCCTGGTCGCGCGTGATCGCTGCCAGCACCTGTTCGGGCATGTGCTCACCCAGGTGCTGAAAAAACGCCGACGTCAGCGTTGCCGTGCCGTACTTGCGCCGGTAGATGCCGGCATAGAGTTCGTAGATGCGCTGCCACTCGTCATCGCTGATGCTGCCCCCGGTCTGCATTCGTATGTCGAGATTTTCCTGCGCCACGCTGCGGCGTTCCTTGCGCAGGTTCTTGCGCTTGCGCGAACTCAGGCGCGACAGGAAATCGTCGAAATCCTGGTAATTGTCGTTTTGCCAGTGAAACTGCACGTCGCTGCGCTGCATGATGTCGCGTCGACCGAGGCCGTCGAGTACCTCTTTTTCCGCAAACAGGATATGCCAGGAGCTCAGCTTTTGATCACTGCAGAATCCCTGGATCACCTGCACCAGGGTCTCGCGCAATAGCCGCTGCTCCTCGTCTCCCGGCACCAGCTCCTGGTTGAACAGGAAGCGCTCGCCGGTTGCGGGTGTGTAAGGTATCGCGGTCACCAGTTTGGGGTAGTAATCGAGCCCGGCGCGATGATAGGCGTTTACCCAGGCGTGATCGAACACCAGCTCGCCGTAGGAATTGGTCTTGATATAACAGGGTACCGCCGCGATCAGCTGCCCGGCGCGTCGCAGCAGGAAGTAGACCGGGTGCCAGCCGAACGGCTCGAGGCAGTCGTGGATCTCGAGTCCATGCAGAAATGCGTGCCGCGTAAAAGGGTAGGCACCGGCGCCGAGCGCGTCCCAGTCGCTCGCTGCAACCTCGTCGAGGCTGTGGCAAACGGTTACTTCCAGTTCGTCACGGGCCTGCATAGCTCAGTACCTCACTCGCATGATTGTCGATACGCTTGCGGTGACGGACCGTGCCGGGCTATGCGGACTCGGCAAGTTCCTTGGCATCGAGGTACTTTTCGGCGTCGAGCGCGGCCATGCAGCCGCTGCCGGCCGAGGTTACCGCCTGGCGGTAAACGTGATCCATGACATCCCCGCAGGCAAACACGCCCTCGACGCTGGTCGCGGTTGCGTTGCCGTCGAGCCCGCTTTGCACCGTGATGTAGCCGTTCTTCATGTCGACCTGTCCGGCGAATATATCGGTGTTGGGCTTGTGGCCGATGGCGATAAAGATGCCGGCAAGATCGAGCTCCCTGGTGCTGTCATCCTGTACGTTGCGGATACGCAGGCCGGTAACCCCGGAGTCGTCGCCCAGCGCCTCGTCGAACACGCTGTGCCATGCGAGTTTGACGTTACCGCTTTTAGCCTTTTCGAATAATTGATCCTGCAGGATTTTTTCCGAGCGCAGCTTGTCGCGGCGGTGCACCAGGGTCACCTCGGAGGCGATATTCGACAGGTAGAGCGCTTCCTCGACCGCGGTGTTGCCACCGCCGATGACGGCCACCTTCTGGCCCCTGAAAAAGAAGCCGTCGCAGGTGGCGCAGGCAGAAATGCCCTTGCCGTGAAATTTTTCCTCGGAAGGTTCACCGAGGTACATCGCGCTGGCGCCGGTCGCGATAATCAGGGCGTCGCAGGTATACTCGCCGCTGTCGCCGACCAGGCGTTTCGGATTTTCGTTCAGAAACACGGTGTTAACGTGATCGAACACGATCTCGGTTTCGAAACGCTCGGCGTGTTTTTGCATGCGCATCATCAGGTCGGGGCCGGTCAGGCCCTCGACGTCGCCGGGCCAGTTATCCACGTCGGTGGTCGTCATGAGCTGGCCGCCGGCTTCCAGCCCCGTGATCACGGTGGGCTTCAGGTTGGCGCGTGCGGCGTAAACCGCGGCCGAATAACCGGCGGGGCCGGATCCGAGAATTATGACTCGGCTGTGTTTGGGTTCGGACATCTTTGGGTCTCGGAAGTACGGATTTAAAAAAAGGCCAATCTTAATGCCTGGCGCGGCTCGTGACTATATGGCTATCGGGCTAGATTTTTCAATGGATAAGAAAAGCGGCTTATTTCTGGTTCCTGTTATAGATGATCATGTAAAATACGCCGATTTATCCAGGGCAGTTATCGAAGTGGCGCAAGCTAGATCCAAACCGAGCTCGGACGAGCACGAGAGAAAAATGATGTTTGCCGGGCAGGTTAGCCATCGCCTGCGCGAGGCAGGGATGCTGATTTCGTTCGCACTCGCCGGCTACTTTCTGGTGGCGATGTTCAGCTACGACGCGCTCGATCCCTCATGGTCGCACAGCGGCAGCAACACCGAAATTACCAACTTCGGGGGCACCGCGGGCGCGTGGATGGCCGATCTGCTGTTTTACCTGTTCGGCTATCTCGCCTTCCTGTTGCCGATCATGCTGATTTACAACGGCATGATCCTGGTCAAAACGCGCGAACTGAGCGCCGAGGACCAGTATCACATGTTGATTATCCGCTGGAGCGGTTTCGTGCTGACACTGATCTCGGGCTGCGCGCTGTCGAGCCTGCATTTTTCGGTCGAACCCGGCACCATGCCGCTGGATGCAGGCGGCATTCTCGGGCAGATTACCGGTAACTACTTTTCTCAGGGACTCGGTTTCGTCGGCGCGACGGTGATGCACCTGGCGCTGTTCCTGGCCGGGCTGACCCTGTTTACCGGTTTGTCCTGGCTGGCGCTGATCGACAACACCGGCAAATACACGCTGCTGCTGCTCGACAAGCTTATCGACCGTTATTACCTGATGCGCGACAAGGTCGAGGGCAGCCGCAACCGCAGCGAGCGCGAGCAGGTGTTCCAGGTGCAGCAAAAGAAACAGGAAAAGCGCAAGCCGGTGAAGATCGAGCCGGTGGTGGAGCAGCTCGAGCCGAGCCCGCGCGTCGAGAAGGAAAAGCAGATCCCGCTATTCAAAGCGAACGGCAAGGGCAAGGGTACGATTCCGCCGCTGGCGCTGCTCGACAAGCCCAAGCCCAAGGTCGCCGGGTACAGCAAATCGGCGCTGGAAGCCATGTCGCAACAGCTCGAGCTCAAGCTGCTCGATTTCGGGATCGAGATCGAGGTCGAATCGGTGCACCCGGGGCCGGTGATCACGCGTTTCGAAATCCTGCCGGCACCCGGGGTCAAGGTCAGCCAGATTTCCAACCTGGCCAAGGACCTGGCGCGTTCGCTGTCGGTGATCGGCGTGCGCGTGGTCGAGATCATTCCCGGCAAGTCGGTCATGGGACTCGAGATCCCGAACGAGAACCGCGAACTGGTGGCGTTGAGCGAAATCGTGCAGTCGAAGGCTTTCGACCAGGCCGCGTCGCCGTTAACCCTGGCGCTCGGCAAGGATATCAGTGGCGAGGCGGTGGTTGCCGACCTGGCCAGAATGCCTCACCTGCTCGTGGCCGGCACTACCGGTTCGGGTAAGTCCGTTGCCATCAACGCGATGCTGTTGAGCATCTTGTTCAAGGCGTCGCCCGAGGATGCGCGCATGATCCTGATCGACCCGAAGATGCTGGAGCTGAACATTTACGAGGGTATTCCGCACCTGATCGCGCCGGTGGTCACCGATATGAAGGAAGCCGCCAATGCGCTACGCTGGTGCGTGGCGGAGATGGAACGTCGCTATCGTTTGATGGCAGCTCTCGGGGTGCGCAATATTTCCGGCTACAACCGCAAGGTCAAGGATGCCATTGCCGACGGTCAGCCGATCAAGGATCCGCTGTGGGATCACAAGGAATTGTTGCTGAATCCGGACGCCGAGCCGGAGGATCTCGAAACGCTGCCCTACATCGTGGTCGTGGTCGACGAGTTTGCCGACATGATCATGGTGGTGGGTAAGAAGGTCGAAGAGCTGATTGCCCGGCTGGCGCAAAAGGCGCGCGCTTCCGGGATTCACCTGCTGCTCGCCACCCAGCGTCCGTCGGTCGATGTCATCACCGGCCTGATCAAATCGAATATCCCGACGCGTATCGCCTTCCAGGTATCGTCGAAGGTCGATTCACGTACGATTCTAGATCAAATGGGCGCCGAAACCCTGCTCGGTCACGGCGACATGCTTTACCTGCCGCCCGGTACCAGCGTGCCCGAAAGGGTGCACGGCGCCTTCGTCGACGATCACGAAGTACACGCGGTGATCAACGAAATCAGGAAATCGGGCGCACCAAACTACATTCACAATGTCTTAGAAGAGTCGACCGCGCCGGTACTGCCGGGCGAGGGTCCACGCGACTCCAACGGTGACGAGGCCGACCCGCTGTACGACGAGGCGGTCGCGGTCGTCACCGAAACGCGCAAGGCGTCGATCTCCTACGTGCAGCGGCGCCTCAAGATCGGTTACAACCGGGCCGCGCGCATGATCGAGGAGATGGAGGCGTCGGGCGTGGTGTCGATGGTGCAATCAAACGGGAGCAGGGAAGTGTTAGCCCCGCCCCCACCACCGGTAGATTGATTGGCTGTAGAAGTGCGCTATTTCCGCGATAACCGCGTCAGATTCGTGCTCGAATCCTCATGTATAAACGTATACACTGCGGTTCTGCGCGCGAATCTTCCTTGTTCTCACGAAAATATCACACCTCTAGAGCCAGTCAATTGATCAGACTAGTAATAATTTGCTTACTTTTTTTCTCAGCTCAGGCCTGGGCCGAGGATGCCGAGCAGCGCCTCAGGGCGGCGCTTAAGAACATGGATAACCTGAGCGCCGAGTTCAAGCAGACGCTGCGCGACGAGGACAAGAAGATCGTGCAGCAAAGCCGCGGCACGCTCGCGCTGCAGCGCCCGGGCAAATTTTCGTGGCGCTACATAGATCCCTACGAGCAGCGCATCGTCGCCGACGGCAGCGAGCTGTGGATTTACGATGTCGAGCTCGAGCAAGTTACCGTCAAACCGATGGATGAAAGCCTGTCGAACGCACCGATCATGATCCTGATGAAACAGTCCGATGTGACCCAGGAATTTACCGTCAGCGAGGTCGGGCAGCGCAAGTACCTTTACTGGGTCGAACTCAAGCCCAACGCCAGTGACCTGGAGTACACCACGATTTATATCGGTCTCGAAGACGGCAGTGTGAAAGCGATGGAACTGCAGGATCAATTCGGACAGAGCACGCAAATCGTGTTCGAAAACCTGCGCGTCGGCGTGGTGCATAATCCGGATACTTTCAAGTTTGTGCCGCCGAAGGGTGTAGACGTCTACGGTGTAGGTGGCTAACGGGGCCCAAGCTTGTCTTTTTGCACCACAGCGGCGTTAGTTTCGTGCTCAAAGGATCGCGTATTAGGTATACGCTCACCTTTTGCGCGCGAAACTGCCTTGCTGAGGCACAAAAATCCGGCGCTTGGTTCACCCGTTAGATTCAACTGAATATGAGCGATTTGTTTGCGGGGGAGAGGGAATTTAGTCCGCTGGCGGATCGGATGCGGCCGCGCAGGCTGGAGCAGGTTTTTGGGCAGGCGCATTTGCTCGGGGCGGGCAAGCCGTTGCGGCAGGCGATCGAGGCCGGCAAGCTGCACTCGATGATTTTTTGGGGGCCGCCGGGTACCGGCAAGACGACCATCGCGCGCCTGATTGCCGAGTACTCCGATGCCCGGTTTATCACGCTCTCGGCGGTGCTGGCCGGGGTCAAGGATATCCGCGAGGCGATCGAACAGGCGCGCCAGTTCCAGGGGCCTACGGTACTGTTCATCGACGAAGTGCATCGCTTCAACAAGGCGCAGCAGGATGCTTTCCTGCCGTATATCGAGGATGGCACGATTCTGTTCGTCGGCGCCACTACTGAAAACCCGTCGTTCGAACTCAACAACGCGCTGCTGTCACGTACGCGCACCTATGTGCTGAAACCGATTTTGGCCGAGGATATCGAATCCGTGGTGCAGCGCGCGCTTGCCGACGAGGATTACGGATTGGGCAAACTCGGGCTCAGCATCGATCAGGATGCGCTCGAGATCCTGTCGCTGGCCGCCGACGGCGATGCGCGCCGGGCGTTGACCTATCTCGAGATAATCAGCGACCTGGTCGAGGAAAAGCGCATCGACGCTGCGCTGGTGGGCGAGATCGCGCAGCAGGGGCCGCGTCGCTTCGACAAGGGCGGCGATGTCTTTTACGAGCAGATTTCGGCATTGCATAAATCGGTACGCGGCTCCGATCCGGATGCGGCGCTGTACTGGTTTTGCCGCATGATCGACGGCGGTTGCGATCCGATTTACATAGCCCGACGCGTGGTGCGCATGGCGGTGGAGGATATCGGTATCGCCGATCCGCGCGGCCTGGAGCTTTGCCTCAACGGCTGGCAAACGTTCGAGCGACTCGGCAGTCCCGAGGGTGAACTCGCGCTCGCGCAAGGCGTTGTATACCTCGCCTGTGCCGCCAAAAGCAACGCGGTCTACAGCGCCTACAAGCAGGCGATGGAGGATGCTCGCAATTCCGGCAGCCTCGAAGTGCCGATGCATTTGCGCAACGCGCCCACTCGTTTCATGGAAGAGCAGGGCTATGGCGATGGTTATCGCTACGCGCACGACGAAGCCGATGGTTTTGCTGCCGGTGAGAGTTATTTTCCCGAACCGCTGGCGGGTCGGCAATACTATCATCCGGTGGATCGCGGCCTCGAAATCAAGATCGCGGAAAAGATCGCGCAGTTGCGGCAACGCAACCGTGATGCCAAATCGTGAATCTCCCGTACGCCGAATCCGCCGAGCAGAACAAGGGCGTCATATTCGACGCGATCAGGCCTTACCTGAAGGGCGAGGTGCTCGAAATAGGCAGCGGCACCGGGCAGCACGCGGTGTTTTGCGTGAGCCAGGTGCCGGACCTTCGCTGGCAGACCTCCGATCTGGCCGCTAACCTGCCCGGTATCGGGGCCAGGGTCGCGGCTTCCGGACTGCCAAACCTGGCGTCGCCGATAGAACTCGACGTGCTCGGAAGCTGGCCCAACCATTCGTATGACATGGTTTATACCGCCAACAGCTTCCATATCATGGACGCCGCCATGGTTGCCGCCTGTGTCGGTGGCGTTGGTCGCTGTCTTAGGCCAGGAGGCGTGTTTGCAGTTTACGGACCGTTCAGTTACGGCGGTGCTTATACGTCCGACAGCAATGCCCGTTTCGATCAAATGCTGCGTGCCCGGGATCCGGGTAGCGGCATCAGGGATTTCGAATGGATTGCGCAACTCGCAAACGAGGCCGAGCTTGAATTGCTCGAGGATGTCGAAATGCCGGCAAACAATCGCACACTGATCTGGCAAAAACGAACTTTATAGCGCATAGTTAGACTAATCATTTCTCATTTAACCACCTCTTGAATCATGAAAAAACTTTCACCGCAGGTGCTCGCCACCAGTTTCGCCCTGATGATGACGTTTTCGGTCGTTCATGCAGCCGATGAATCGACCGAGGATCTGACCCGTCTGCTCAAGCTGCGTCTTGGCACCGACCAGGTGGAACCGCCGATCGCAACCGGCGTCGAGGGCGTCTACCAGACGCGTTTCGGTAACAAGTTCGCCTACCTGATAGACGGCGGGCGTTACGTTTTCATCGGCGACATGGTCGATCTGAAGACTGCCCGCAACCTGACCGAAATGAGTCGCCGTGAACTGGTGGTCGAACAACTGGCCGGCTTTAGCAAGGAAAAGCGGATTATTTTCCCGGCGGACAACGAGGAACTGGCGGTATTGAGTGTCTTTACTGATACCAGTTGCGGTTATTGCCAGCAGCTGCACAAGGAGGTCAAGTACCTGCAGGAAGCCGGGATCTCGGTGCATTACCTGCCGTATCCGCGAGGCGGTAATCGTGGCCCTGGTTACAGCGATATGAGAAAGGTCTGGTGCGCCGACGACCAGCGCAAGGCCATGAGTGTTGCCAAGGGCGCCGAAACGGGATCACTGGATTCGTCGGAAACCTGCGATTCCGCACAGTACGTCGACGACGGTTACCTGCTGGGCAATCGTATCGGGGTCAACGGTACCCCGGCGCTCTTCAGTAGCGATGGCGGTAAATTCAATGGCTACGTGCCGTACCAGCAGTTGATTCCGCAGTTGGTAAACCAGTAGATTTTTAATAGCCCCCATAGAGAATTGTCGCGGCCTGTGCTGGTGATCGGTTTTGTGCGCGGAGACGTATTCTATTGTGTTAACATTTTGCACCACTAAACATGGAGTTTACGCTTGAATGTCAAAACAGGAATCATCAGATAAGCCCCAGGATAACGAAGAGGACGGGGCTCAGGCAACCAGGCAGGACCAGCAGCCAAAAGAGTATGGCGGGCCGAAAGGCAAGGAGCCGACTCGCTACGGCGACTGGGAAAAGAATGGGCGTTGCATCGATTTTTGATGTAGTGTCGACCTGCTTGAACCGTAACTCGTAACAAGGTAACCAACGATGTCTAATAGCAAGCATCCTACCTCGCCGCATCTGCAAATATATCGTCTGCCGCTGACCGCGCTGCTGTCGATCACGCATCGCATCACCGGTGTAATTCTCGCCTTTGGCTGCATCTTGTTGGTCTGGGTGCTGGCCGCGGCCGCGCACAGCGCCTCGTATTACGAGGCGATGGTGCCGCATCTGCAAAGTTGGTACGGCCAGTTGTTTCTTCTCGGGTTTGTGTTTGCACTCTACCTGCATTTTTGCAATGGCGTCAGGCACCTGTTCTGGGACGCGGGCCACGGTTTCGAGCTTGAAACCGTCGACCTGACCGCCAAGCTCGCGATAGCCCTGGCAGTCGTTTTAACCGTGGCAACCTGGGTGGTTGCCGGGTTGGGTTAATGCAATGAGAGATTTGAGATCCCCATTATCGAGAGTGAAAGGACTGGGTTCGGCCAAAGACGGTACCCATCATTTCTGGCATCAGCGACTGACCACGCTATTGCTGATTCCGTTAGTGCTATGGCTGGGATTCAGCCTCGCGGCGATGCCCGTCGATCATGCCACGCTGGTTGACTGGGTGGGTCAACCGCTGGTCACGATAGCGCTGGTGTTGCTGATCGGCACCACGTTTTATCACGCTAAACTCGGGTTACAGGTAGTGATCGAGGATTACGTGGCATCGCACTCACGCCGCACGATAGCCCTGCTGCTGTCGAGTTTTCTATGCCTGCTGTTCGGCCTCGTCGGCGTGGTGGCAGTGTTAAAGATCGCTTTTGGAGCCTAGGCCATGGCAAACGACTACAAGTTAATCGACCACGCATACGATGTTGTCATCGTCGGCGCCGGTGGTGCAGGCCTGCGCGCTACGCTGGGCATGGCGGCAGCCGGGCTTTCGACCGCCTGCATCACCAAGGTTTTTCCGACGCGTAGCCACACGGTGGCGGCGCAGGGCGGCATGAGCGCGTCGCTCGGCAACATGGGGCCCGATACCTGGCAATGGCACATGTACGACACGATCAAGGGCTCCGACTGGCTCGGCGACCAGGACGCGATCGAGTACATGTGTCGCGAGGCGGTGCCCGCGGTTATCGAGCTGGAGCACTATGGCGTTCCGTTTTCGCGTACCGAGGAGGGTAAGATTTACCAGCGTCCCTTCGGCGGCATGACCACCAACTTTGGTGAGGGTACCGCGCAACGCACCTGTGCCGCGGCCGACCGCACCGGGCACGCGATTCTGCATACGCTGTATCAGCAATCGCTCAAGCACCGGGCCGAATTTTTCGTCGAGTATTTTGCCATCGACCTGATCATGGAAGACGGCGTTTGCCGGGGCGTCGTGTCGCTGGACCTGGCTACCGGCGAACTGCACCGCTTCCGCGCCCATACCGTGGTCCTCGCCACCGGCGGTTGCGGCAGGGCTTATTTTTCCGCGACCTCGGCGCATACCTGTACCGGCGATGGCGGCGGCATGGTGGCGCGGGCCGGACTGCCGCTACAGGACATGGAATTCGTCCAGTTTCACCCGACCGGCATTTACGGCGCCGGCGTGTTGATCACCGAGGGCGTGCGCGGCGAGGGCGGATACCTGACGAACTCGGAGGGCGAACGTTTCATGGAACGCTATGCGCCCAACGCCAAGGACCTCGCGTCACGCGACGTGGTAAGCCGTTCGATGACGGTCGAAATCAACGAGGGTCGCGGCGTCGGCCCCGACAAGGACCACATCCATCTGCACCTCGAGCACCTGGGCGCCGAGGTCATCGACGAGCGCCTGCCGGGCATTTCGGAATCGGCCGAAATATTTGCCGGTGTCGATGTAACGAAGGAACCGATCCCGGTGTTGCCGACCGTGCATTACAACATGGGCGGCATACCAACCAACTACCACGGCGAAGTCGTGACCCTGAAGGACGGCGACCCGGACTCGGTCGTGCCGGGATTGATGTCGATCGGCGAGGCCGCCTGCGTGTCGGTGCACGGCGCCAACCGGCTGGGTTCGAACTCGCTGCTGGATATCGTCGTATTCGGCCGCGCTGCGGCCCTGCGTGCCGCCGAGATCATCACTCCCGGCATGCCGCACAAACCGCTTCCCAAGGATAGCTGCGATGGCATAGTCGACCATCTCGACCGGATTCGCAATGCCTCGGGCAGCACCGGAACCGCCCAGATCAGAAACGAGATGCAGCGTGATATGCAAAAATATGCCGCGGTGTTCCGCACCGGCGATTCGATGCGCGAAGGGGTCGAGAAGATGGATCGGATTTTTGCCAGTTTCGAGGATGTAGGGTTGAACGATCGCGGTTTGATCTGGAATACCGACCTGGTCGAAACCCTGGAGCTGGAAAACCTGTTGCTGCAGGCACAGACCACCATTCAAAGCGCGTTACACCGCACCGAGAGTCGCGGCGGGCACGCGCGCGAGGATTACCCCGAGCGCGACGACGAAAACTGGATGAAACATACCCTGTCCTGGGTCGACGGTCAGGGTAAGGTCAGTTTCGATTATCGTCCGGTGCACATGTACACGTTGACCGATGAATGTGAAGTTATCCCGCCGAAAAACCGGGTTTACTAGAGTCGTGAGGAATTAAGCAAGATGGCAGAATTTACCTTACCCGCCAATTCCGTGATCAAGCAGGGCAAGTTGTTCAAGGCGCCCGATGGCGCGACCAACACCAGGCGATTCATTATTTATCGATACGATCCCGATAGTGGCGAAAACCCGCGCACCGATACCTTCGAGGTCGACCTGGATACCTGCGGGCCGATGGTGCTGGACGCGTTGCTCAAGATAAAGGCCGAAATGGATTCGACACTGTCGCTGCGCCGCTCCTGTCGTGAGGGAATCTGCGGTTCATGTTCGATGAATATCGACGGCGGCAATACGCTGGCCTGTACCCAGCCGATCGCGACGATCAAGGGTGACATCAAGGTTTACCCGCTGCCGCATCAGCCGGTGGTCAAGGACCTGGTGTCGGATTTGACCAACTTTTACGCCCAGTACGCCTCGATCGAGCCCTGGATGAAAACCGACACTGCGACACCGCCTGACCGCGAGCGCCTGCAGTCGCGTGAAGACCGGGAAAAACTCGACGGGCTTTACGAGTGCATATTGTGTGCCTGCTGTTCGACCAGTTGCCCGAGTTACTGGTGGAACAGCGATCGCTATCTTGGGCCGGCTGCATTACTCAACGCTTACCGCTGGATTGTCGATAGCCGCGACGAAGCCACCGGCGAGCGTCTCGACGAGCTCGAGGACCCGTTCAAACTGTATCGCTGTCACACCATCATGAACTGCGCCAAGGTTTGTCCCAAGAACCTGAATCCCGCGAAGGCAATCGCGGAAACCAAGAAACTGCTGGTACAGCGCAAGATGTAACCGTCTGTGTCTGAGCTATCTCGCCTGCGCTGGTTATGCCGTCGAGGCATGAAGGAACTGGATGTCGTCATGAGCGGTTACCTCGAGCGCTTTTACGCTGAAGCCAGTGCACAGGATCAGGCGCATTTCAGGACTTTGCTGGAGATGCAGGATCCTGAGTTATACGGACTGCTGCTGGGACGCAGCGCGATCGACGACCCCGAGCTCGAGCGTTTTATCGAATTCTTACGCGGCATGTCGGGGCGCCACTGACAGGGAATGCCGATTTGCAGGAAATTTACAGGATCCACCCCTCGAATTCACAGCTCGTATTGACGCTGGGCGCCCATGTCGTCGTCGGCCTGGCCTTTGCCACCTACGTCGCACCGCCCTGGTTGATGCTCGGCTGCCTGTCGCTGGTCGGCCTGTTGGCGTTGCGCGAAATCCGGCAGCAGCTAAGGCAGGGTGTCGTCCGCCTGAAGTTAAATCCAGGGGCTGCCGCAATCGAATTAGAACAGGGCGGGCAACCATATTTCTATGGTAAATACAAGGTTTACGCCACCCGTTGGTTTGCTATTCTTAAGCTATTGAGTAAACACGAGAGCAGGACCTTTATTTTGAATCCAGATCGTTTCGATTCAACCCAGTCATACCGGCAGCTGCGCTTTGCCCTCCGTCAAATGGAGCAGGTCAATGCAGATTGATCTTGCACCCGTCCGCCGGGGACGCGCGGCAAACGCGCGCAGCTTCGCTGCTCTGATGGAACTGTATGAACACAACTACATTCGCCTGCGCAACATGGCGCCCGATTTGAACGTTGCCGATGAAATGATTTCGACGGTGCCCCGGCACCAGGACCTGTTCCTTTCGATTACAGAACGCTGTAAATACACCACGATGCTGCGCCTGACCTATCGCTTCGAAGAGGCGGGGCAACCTTTGTTCGAACCTGACCTGCATCTCAAGGTTTACCATGACGCGCGCGTGGTCGAAGTACAGCAATTTCATTCGCGTACCCGCGGTCCACTGTTTATCGCCGATATGATCGAACAAAAGTGGATGATGAACCGATTTTTATTCAAATGGTTGGGTTACTGTCAGCACCAGGGACATTACTTCCATCCGATGCAGCACTTGAAATCAAGTAATAGTTAACGTTAACTTACAATAATAAGTAATTGAATTTTAAGTAATTGATTCATTTAATTGACGCGTTAAAAAAATTCAATCGCGGCCGCTGTAAATACACCTTGACCTGATCCCGGTCATCGATATAATTCCTGACTAAATTAGTCAGGAATTAAGAGTTTCTCATGCGATTATCTACCAAGGGCCGTTACGCCGTAACCGCGATGATGGATATAGCGTTACACGAAAGGGTTGGCCCGGTGACCCTGGCCGACATCTCGCAGTGCCAGGGTATTTCGTTGTCATATCTCGAACAGTTATTTGCCAAGCTGCGCAAGGGCGGCCTGGTAGAGGGCGTTCGTGGCCCTGGTGGCGGTTATCGCCTGGCGCGTCCCGCCAGCCAGATTTCGGTGGCCGATATCATCCAGTCGGTGGACGAGAAACTGGACATGACAAAGTGCGGGGGCAGGGGTAATTGCTCGCAGGGCGAGAAATGCCTGACCCACCAGCTCTGGTTCGAGCTTTCCTGCAATTTGTATCGTTTTTTAAGCGGCATCAAGCTTGATCAATACGTGAACCGCCCAGATATTAGTGAACTAGTAAAGAAACAGGACATCCAGTACGGCCGATTCATCAATCGTCCGCAAGCGATTGCCTAGATGGAGAAGATGAAGTGAGTGACATCAAACTACCGATATACCTCGATTACAGCGCGACCACGCCGATCGACAAGCGCGTCGCCGAAAAGATGGCGCATTTTCTGACCATCGAAGATGATTTTGGTAATCCCGCATCGCGCAGCCACGAGTTTGGCTGGACCGCGGAGAAAGCTGTCGACGAGGCGCGTCAGCACGTAGCCGACCTGATCAATGCCGATCCACGCGAAATCGTCTGGACCAGCGGCGCAACCGAGTCTGATAACCTGGCAATCAAGGGCGCGGCGCACTTCTACCGCAAGCTGAAAGCAACCATTACCGACCAGACAATCCTGATTTCGGTGATGCATGTGAACAACGAGATCGGCGTGATCCAGGATATCGAGGCGATTGGTGAAATTGCACGCGAGAACAAGATTATTTTTCACGTCGACGCGGCACAGTCGACCGGTAAAGTCGAACTAGACCTGGAAAAGCTCAAGGTCGATCTGATGTCCTTCTGCGCCCACAAGACTTATGGCCCCAAGGGTATCGGAGCGCTCTACGTGCGCCGCAAGCCGCGGGTGCGTATCGAAGCACAAATGCACGGCGGTGGACACGAGCGCGGCATGCGCTCAGGTACGCTGGCAACGCACCAGATTGTCGGCATGGGTGAAGCTTTCCGCATCGCCAGGGAAGAAATGGCGACCGAAAACGAGCGCATCCGCATGCTTAGAGACCGACTCTACGATGGCCTGAAGGACATGGAAGAAGTCTACGTGAACGGAGACCTGGAGCATCGTATCGCCGGTAACCTGAACATCAGCTTTAACTTTGTCGAAGGCGAATCGCTGATCATGGCGCTGCGCGACCTGGCGGTTTCGTCCGGCTCCGCCTGTACTTCGGCCAGTCTCGAGCCGTCTTACGTATTGCGGGCCCTCGGTCGCAACGATGAACTCGCGCACAGCTCGATAAGGTTTACCATCGGGCGCTTTACCACGCTCGAGGAGATCGATTACACGATCGAGCTGGTGCGAGCCGCGGTCGAAAAACTACGAGAACTGTCGCCGCTGTGGGATATGTACAAGGACGGCATCGATTTAAATTCTGTTGAATGGGTGGCGCATTAGGCGTCGCGATATAGAGGTGTAACAATGGCTTATAGTGAAAAAGTACTCGATCATTACGAAAATCCACGCAACGTAGGCGTGCTGGATGATGACCAGTCGGTTGGTACCGGCATGGTTGGAGCGCCGGCCTGCGGCGACGTCATGAAACTGCAAATCAAGGTTGGCGATGACGGTATCATCCAGGACGCCAAGTTCAAGACCTACGGCTGCGGCTCGGCAATTGCGTCCAGCTCGCTGGTGACCGAATGGGTCAAGGGCAAGAGTCTCGACGAAGCGGCGGAAATCAAGAATACCCAGATTGCCCAGGAACTCGCGCTGCCCCCGGTGAAGATCCACTGTTCGGTGCTGGCCGAGGATGCGATCGCCGCGGCAATCGATAACTATCGAACGAAAAACCAGTAACGCTACCCCGCGTTCGAAAAAGCCCGCCCTGCGGGCTTTTTTTATCCCCCATTGTGAAGATACTGTAATCATCCGGGACAGCATATAATCCCCAGCGAACAGTGGTCTGAAAGCCGATGAATTTTCTGCCGATTTTTTACAATATCACGGATAAACCCTGTCTCGTCGTCGGTGGCGGGGCGATTGCCGCGCGCAAGGCGGAACTGTTGCTCCGGTCCGGCGGGAGGGTACGCCTGGTCGCGCCCGAAATCGGCGCACGCGTGCTCGAGATGGCGGATAAACAGGCCCTCGAGTGCGAGCAACGTGAATTTCGGCAAGACGATCTGAACGATATGACCTGTGCCATCGCGGCCACCGATGACAAAAACCTCAATGCCGAAATTTCACGTCAGGCGCAGGCGCGCGGAATCCCGGTCAACGTCGTCGATAACCCTGATCTTTGCAGTTTTATCATGCCGTCGATGATCGATCGCGATCCGGTACAGATCGCGATATCGACCGGCGGCGTGTCGCCGGTGCTGGCGCGCATGCTGCGCTCCAAGCTCGAGAGCTGTATTCCCGGCGCTTACGGCGAGCTCGCGCGGCTGGCGGATGATCATCGCGATGCGGTCAAACGGAGACTGCCCGACGTCGATACCAGGCGGCGATTCTGGGAAACGATACTCGACGGCCAGGTTGCGGAACTGGTCTTTGCCGGGCGCACCGAAGACGCGCGTCAGCAACTCGAGCAGGAGCTCGAGAGTTTTAACATCGCAGGCGTCAGGGGCGAGGTTTACCTGGTCGGCGCGGGGCCGGGCGATCCGGACCTGATTACTTTCAAGGCGCTGCGGCTAATGCAGCAAGCCGACGTCGTGGTATACGATCGACTGGTTTCCCAACCGATTCTGGACATGGTGCGTCGCGACGCCGAAAAGATTTACGCCGGCAAGGCCAGTTCGAACCACGCGATACCGCAGGAAAATATCAACCAGCTGCTGGTGCGGCTGGCTAAGGAAGGCAAACGCGTGCTGCGTCTCAAGGGGGGCGATCCGTTCATATTCGGGCGCGGCGGTGAAGAGATCGAAGAGTTGATCGACGAGAACGTCGAGTTCCAGGTCGTACCCGGCATCACCGCCGCCTCGGGTTGCGCCAGCTATGCCGGGATACCCTTGACCCACCGCGACCATTCGCAGGCCTGTATATTCGTTACCGGGCATCGGCGTGACGGCGAGGAAGGTTTGAACTGGGAAATGCTCAGTCACGCCAACCAGACCGTCGTGTTTTACATGGGACTGGAAAATGTCGAGCGTATCTGCAGCTCGCTGAAGGCCCACGGGCGGGCCGCGGACACGCCGGCAGCGCTGATCGAAAAGGGCACCACGACTGAACAGCGGGTGTTTGTCGGTGATCTGGATTCCCTGCCGGGTCTTATCGCTCGCAACGAGGTGCGCGCACCGACCCTGATACTGATTGGTGAAGTGGTGGCGCTGCATGACAAGCTCGGCTGGTACAAGCCGGGCGAGGAAATAAGGTAACAGCTTTGGCGGAAACCCTGCGGTCCGGGACCAGGCTCGCTTCCCTGGGATTTCTGCGGCTCGGCCTATATGGGCTGGCCATTCTCGATATGATGATACCCGCCTGCTACTGGCTCGTAGAAACACTCACGGGCAGCGCCATCGATCATTCCCTGGTGTCGATCATTGCCACCATGGTTGCCCCGGTAATGGCGCCGATTCTACTCGTGGTCATCCTGTTCGATTACGTCATGTCACGGGTACGCGTAGCCGACGAGCAGGGGGATCTGCGCGCTTATTACCTCCTGATATGCCGCCTCGAATTGCTGCTTATCGGCATTATGCTGGCCTACTGGATCCCATATTTCATCACGCTCTGATCGGCCAGCAAGAAACGATCGCTGGAGCCGCTGGTTGGTGTGACACTGGCGCTTGTCGACCGGGTCGATTAATCTTGCTGTTGTTGTCGCGGATCAAAGAAACGACCGCAATATGCCCGATACTGGGCCAATTAACTTTAGGGGATCGAATATGACAACCACGGATTACCTGTCCAGCCATGCATTCTTTAAAGGGCTGGATGATGATTTCATCAGGTTCCTGTCTGAATCGGCCACGAAAATACGAATCAAGGCGGGCGAATCGCTATTCAAGCAGGGCGCGCGCGCCGACAAGTTCTACCTGTTGCGCAGCGGGCAGGTCGTGGTGCAGGTTCCTGCGCTGATGGGGCCAACCCTCGATATACAAACCCTGGGCGAAGATCAGATACTCGGCTGGTCATGGTTGATAGCGCCTTACCGCTGGAGTTTCCAGGCGCGCGCGCTAGAAGACTCGGAACTGCTCGAGTTTGACGGGACCGCGATACTGGCGCACTGCGGGGAAGATCCGAAGTTCGGCTACGAATTGTTCAAGCGTTTCGCCTCGTTGATGTCCGAACGGCTCGACGCCGCCCGGCAGAAGATGATGGATCAGTGGGATCCACCCGGCTTCGCCTAGGTTACGGTTCGCGTGAAACCGCTCGGTTGCGCTTAGCAGTAACGTCAGGCGCAGATCGGCAGAATGGCCGGAATCAGTCGATCTCGCGCAGCTGATCTTTACCGATCCAGGTATCCCTGATACCCAGTGTGCCAACAATCGACGCGGCATATTCCTCGGCGGTCTGGCGCGAGTCAAATCCCGAAACGGCGACGCGGTAGCGGGCAGGGGACTCATTTTCCCTCGCCAGGATCCGGGTGTCGTGTCCCGCTTGCTGTAATTTCGTGTTTACCTGGTTGGCGACATCCCAGGAGCGAGTCGAAAACAGGTAAAGCGTGTAAATGAATGCGCCAGCCTGCTGGTCGCTTTCCGCCTCATTGGTTGCATCGATAGCGGGAACTGTAGCGTTCGTCTCAACCGTTTCGGTTATAAACGCTTCCTCGGCAGTCGCGTCGGGATCTGTCGGTGGCAGGAGTTGATAGGTTCCATCGTCATTCAGGTTGAACTCGATGCCGGCCTCGCTGAGAACCAGGATACTCTGGTCAATCGAGCTGGTAATCTCGACGCTGCCGTCTCGTAGTCGGACCGACGACACGTCTTCGCCGCGTGACAGGCAAATATGCGCCGATTGATGTATGACGGCAATCATCTTGTCGGCGACCGTAATGACGAAATCACGCCTCGTGCTGGTGGGTGGCCCGGTCCTGGCACAGACTTTTCCGAGCTGAAGATGCAGCGCGCCTGGGCCGTCTGCCAGGGATTCTCCTGAGTTTTCCTGTACCTGAATGCTGATTTCAGTGGCTGGATAAATTCGCAGCATCGGGTCTGACCATAGCTGGATTTCGGCCTGGCCATTATCACCGGTGACGATACTATCCCCGATACCCAGTTCGTCGTTTGCTGTCAGTTTTCTTATTTCATCGCCCTGGTGAAGCCAGACGGTAGAGGCCAGTGCGGTAACCCTGGCAACCGGAGATGCGCTTGCCGTAAAAACCAGGGTCAAGCCAAGTATTGTGATTAAACCCGGAACTGTTATTTGCATAGGCGTTCGGTAAAATGCCAGGACGGTTTTCTTATATCATATTGAACAGGATATACCTAAGGCATTAATTTTACTGGTGGCCCAACGTACCCCAAGCCGTTGGTAAGACCGGGTCTCGATCAACTATGGATGAACCAGCGTGAAGCAAATTGACTGGTACTTCGATTTCATCTCCCCGTTTGCCTACCTGGCAAGCGAAAGCCTGTGGCGCTTCCCGCCGCAAATCGAACTGCGCCCCCGTCCGGTGCTGTTTGCCGCTATATTGAACCACTGGAATACCCTGGGGCCAGCCGAGATTCCACCGATGCGGCGCTTTACCTTCCGCCATATTCGCTGGTTGGCCGATAACAACGAGATAGCGCTGACGATGCCGCCGGCGCACCCGTTCAATCCACTAAAATTGCTGCGCCTGACCGTCGCGCTGGGTAGCGAAGTCGAAGCGGTGCAGCGGTTGTTCCGATTTGTCTGGGCCGAGGGCTGTTCTGCCGATGATCCGAATCAGTGGCAGCGATTGCTCGACGAACTGGGAGTGGAAGACGTGGAGCAGCTACTTGCTACCGATGCGGTCAAGAATCGGCTCAGGCAGAACGGCGAGGCGGCAATCGAAGCGGGCGTGTTTGGCGTGCCCGCTTTTGTGCTGGACGGCGAGGTTTTCTGGGGCTTCGATTCGATCGATTTCCTGCTCGCCTGCATCGAGGATCCGGAGTTACTGCAGTCACCGCAAATGCAGGCCGCGGACAACATGCCCGAAGGCCTGCAGCGTCAGCGTTGATTGCGGCAGGTCTGGATACTAGTCCAGATCGTTGAGCAGGGATTGTCGGGTTTCGCCCTCGACAGCCAGTTCGTAGGTATAAACCGGATGCTGCACACCGATCTGCCAGGCGTCGCCGCTTTTCAGCGACTGCGCCATTTCATCGCTCAGTTCGAAACGCAGGAAATGTACCGCGGAGGTCTTGTTCTCGGTTGAACGCTCCAGGTCTTCGTCGGCAATCGACCAGACCTTGTCGTACTCGCCTACCTGCATCCACACCAGGTCTTCGATCCGGACCATTTTCTCGAGCTGTGCGGCGCGTATCGTCGGGTCGGGGTATTCGATCATGAAGGTCGCCTTGAAATTACGTCCGCTCGGAATCAGCGGATTATAGGCGTCGAGTTCCTCGTTGATGCCGTCGGCCTCGAAAACCTTTTCGATACGCAGCATTTCCTGGATCTGGTAGAGCAGGGTTAAACGGTCTTCGAAGTAGAGCGTCGCGTTGGGGCCAAGCGCTACCTGGCGGTGTTTTTTATGTTCGATCACCTGCTGGCGGAACTCGCCGCGTTTTTCAGCATACTGTTCGAGGCTCATCAGGTCGTTGCGGGTAATTTGCTGATTCATGTTTAACTCCATTTTCTAGATACCGTAGGCCTGCCGCAGCAGGCTGATCGGGTGCCGGGTGCTGCTGCCGTCGGCAAGCCCTGCAGAAATATGATGTCCCGCCATCGGGCAGTCGCTGGCATAGGCGTCGGGTTCCGCTTTCTTGACGCGGTTGACGACCGGCCTGACGATTTTCATCGATACCTCGTGGAACTCCTGTTTGATGGCGTAGGTGCCGTCGTGCCCGGAGCAGCGCTCGATCGCGTCGATTTCGGTATCCGGAATCAGGGCCAGGATATCGCGGGTTTTGAGGCCGATGCGCTGTACGCGCTGGTGGCAGGCGACGTGGTAACTGATCTTGCCGATGCTGTTGGCGAAATCGGTATTCAGCAGGCTCGCCTTGTGCCGCAGTGCGAGGTATTCGAAGGGGTCGAAAAATGCCTGCTGCACCTTGCCGACATCGGCGTCCTCGGGAAACATCAGCGGTAGCTCCTGCTTGAACTGCAGGGTGCAGGAAGGCACGGGTGTGATGATATCCCAACCCTCGTCGACCAGCCTGGCCAGCAGCGGGATATTGTGATTCTTGAGTTTTTCGACCGCGTCCAGGTCGCCCAGCTCGAGCTTTGGCATACCGCAGCAGACCGTATCCCTGACGATCATGGTCGGGATCTGGTTGTGCTCGAACACCGCCAACAGGTCCTGCGCGACCTGTGGTTCGTTGTATTCGCCGTAGCAGGTGGCGAAGATGGCGACCTTGCCCCTGGTTTTTTCGGTGCTGACAACTTCGAATTCACCTGGTTTGTGGTCGCGACTGCGCTTGCTCAAGGTATTGCTGTGGTACTCGGGCAGGCGCGCATCGGCATGCACACCCAGCGCGGATTCGAGCAGGGCACGGGTATGTTCGTTACGATTGGCCGCGTTTACGACATTGGCGACGATCGGGATGCTGGCGAAGCTGCCCACGGCGTCGGTCGAAGAAACCACCTTGTCGCGAAATTTGGCGCGACCTTTCTTGTATCCGATCGCCTTGGCGCGCAGCATCAGGTGCGGGAAATCCACGTTCCATTCGTGTGGCGGAACATAGGGACATTTGGTCAGGTAACACAGGTCACACAAATAGCAGTGGTCGACGACTTTCCAGAAGTCCTGCTTGTCGACACCGTCAACCTCCATGGTGTCGGATTCGTCGACCAGGTCGAACAATGTCGGAAACGCGTTACACAGGCTGACGCAGCGACGACAGCCGTGGCATATGTCATAGACGCGCTCGAGTTCGTCCATCAATGCGGATTCGTCGTAGAAGCCCGGGTCGTTCTGGCCTAACGGGTGGCGAGTGGGTGCTTCGAGACTGCCTTCGCGAGATGTAGTGGACATATTTATACGGGAATTAGGTGCGAGCGGGTCGCAAAAACGATGGTTTTCGCGACCCGCTCGGGGTTAATTAAGCGTCGAGGTTGTCGAGCGCTTTCTGGAAGCGGTTTGCGTGTGAACGCTCTGCTTTTGCCAGGGTTTCGAACCAGTCGGCGATTTCGTCGAAGCCCTCATCGCGCGCGGTCTTTGCCATTCCCGGGTACATATCGGTGTACTCGTGGGTCTCGCCGGCAATAGAGGCCTTCAGGTTGTCCTCGGTATTACCTATTGGTAACCCCGTCGCCGGGTCCCCGACTTCTTCGAGATACTCGAGGTGGCCGTGAGCATGGCCGGTTTCGCCTTCAGCAGTTGAACGGAATACCGCTGACACGTCGTTAAAGCCTTCCACGTCGGCTTTTGCCGCGAAGTAAAGGTAGCGGCGGTTAGCTTGTGATTCGCCTGCAAACGCGTCTTTCAGATTTTGTTCGGTTTGTGATCCTTTAAGGGACATGATGCCTCCAGTTGTGGGTGAAAATAACTTTTCGAGTCGCGTATGGTATCAATTAAAATATATAAATGAAGTTAATTTTATTTATAGATTTGATTGAGTCTGACTATAGCAAGACCTAAATAAAAGCCATCGTTACGATGGCCCGGAAAAAGACTCTGGTGATTAATTTTTAGCAGTTTTTACCGATACTCAGGAGCGGCGCTTAACGTTGTGTTCGAGCCTGTGCTGCGCAGGATTCTGCAGGTACAGATCTCGATTGTATTCGGACTCGAAGTAAATTACGACGTTGTCTTCGTTATCGTTTTCGATTACGTAAGGCATGTCTACGAGATCTTTAAGCGGTCGTCCGGTAATCGGGTCGGTAGTTTCAATGCGGTACATTTTACTTCCCCCCGGTTTCCTTGAAAGCGCGACTTTTATATTCTTTTTGGGCTGCTTTGAAAAGTAATTTCTGGCAGTATCTGTCAATTAATTCAGTTTTCACACGCGAATCAAAAGATTATCCTACCTAGCTGACAAGACGGGTAAGAACGCCTGAGTAAGCTACTGATTGAAGGACGTTTATGAAGAAATATGATGTGTACGCACTCGGCAACGCGCTGGTCGATATCGAATATCACTCGAACCCACACACGTTGGTCGAGATGGGTATCGACAAGGGTGTCATGACGCTGATCGACGAACAGCGCCAGAACAGCCTGATTGCGCAACTC
Source organism: uncultured Gammaproteobacteria bacterium (assembly GCA_947260025.1). Taxonomy (GTDB): domain Bacteria; phylum Pseudomonadota; class Gammaproteobacteria. The sequence goes on along the minus strand of CAMYON010000059.1, from coordinate 17,765 downwards.
GGAGAGTCTCACGAGAGTATGGCCTGCGGCGGCTCGGCGGCGAATACCATCATCGCGCTGGCGCAGATGGGCGCCAGGACGCATTTCGACTGCCGCGTCTCCAACGATATGACCGGGCAGGTCTTTGCCCGTGACCTGCATGATTCGGGCGTCAATTCGAACCTCGATTACAAACCGCTTCCCCCCGGGATAACCGGTAAGTGCCTGGTGTTCGTAACCCCCGACGCCGACCGCACGATGAACACTTTTCTCGGTGTCAGCGGCGAACTCGATGTCAGCGATATCGACAAGCAGGCAATCAAGCAATCCGAGTACGTTTACATCGAGGGTTACCTGGCGAGCGCCGACAATACCCGCGATGCCGCGATCGAGGTCCGCCGTATCGCCGAGGCGCGCGGTGTCAAGACCTCGTTAACCCTGTCCGATCCGAATATGGTCAAGTTTTTCCGCGAATCGCTCGAGGCCATGATCGGCGATCAGGTAGACCTGTTGTTTGCCAACGAAGACGAGGCGCTGGAGCTTGCCGCGACCGATAACCTCGATGTTGCGATCGAGTTGTTCAGGAAGATCTCGCGCAACTTCGCGATCACCCGCGGTAAGGACGGTGCGCTGGTATTCGATGGCCTGAACCTGATCGAGGTGCAACCGACGGCGGTGAAAGCGATCGATACGCTGGGTGCGGGGGACATGTTTGCCGGTGCGTTTCTGTACGGATTGTCCCAGGGGATGGGCTTTCACCAGGCGGGCGAGCTGGCCTCGCTGGCTTCGGCCAAGATCGTCACCCAGTTCGGTCCACGGCTCGAAACCGCCCAGACGCGGGCTTTGCTGGATACATTTAGCGCTGGTAATTAACACCTCGATCGATAAGAATATCGCCTTTTTTCAAGCGGATAGCCGCCCCGGAATGCAACCGAAATGATAATGCAACAAACCAAAGATCTGCGAATTAGCGGTACCAAGGAAATCCAGACGCCCGAAGAGCTGATGCAGGAGCTGCCGCTGAGCGAAAAGGCCGCGGCTACTGTCACCGAAGCGCGCCAGCAGATCTACGAAGTTCTCGATGGCAATGACGACCGGCTGGTGGTGATCATCGGTCCGTGCTCGATCCACGATACCGAGGCGGCGCACGAGTATGCCGATCGCCTGACGCAGATGATCGATGAACTGAAGGACGACCTGCTGATCGTGATGCGGGTTTATTTCGAGAAGCCGCGTACTACCGTCGGCTGGAAAGGTCTGATTAACGATCCTGATCTGGATGGCAGCTTCCATATCAACAAGGGCGTGCGCAAGGCGCGCGAACTCTTGCTCAGCCTCGCCGAAAAAGGTATTCCGGCGGGTCATGAATATCTCGACCTGATCAGCCCGCAGTATATCTCGGATCTCGTATCCTGGGGCGCGATCGGCGCACGCACCACCGAGAGCCAGGGGCACCGGGAACTGGCTTCAGGCCTGTCCTGCCCGGTAGGTTTCAAGAACGGCACCGACGGTGGCGTGCAGGTCGCTATCGACGCGATGCGCGCGGCGCAAGGTTCGCATCATTTCATTTCGATCACGCTGCAGGGTCATTCCGCAATCTTCACCACCACCGGAAACCAGTATACCCACGTTATCCTGCGCGGTGGCAGCGATCGCCCGAATTACGACCGCGTCAGCGTCGACGATGTAACCTCCCGGCTCGAGGCCGCCGGTCTCAATCCGCGCCTGATGGTCGATTGCAGTCACGCCAATAGCCAGAAGCAGTTCCACAAGCAGGCCGAAGTGTGTCGCGATATCATCCACCAGATCAAAACCGGTCAGGACAACATCTTCGGCGTGATGATCGAATCCCACCTGGAAGAGGGCCGCCAGGATTTCAAGGCCGGAGCCGAGCTTACCTATGGCCAGAGTATTACCGACGCCTGTATCGGTTGGGAAGATTCCGAGAACCTGCTGCGCGAACTCGCGGCGGGGGTCAGGGCAAAGCGGGAACCAGGCTAGTCGCGGGGGCGAAGCGGCGCCGCGATGCCACGCAAAGCGAAACGTAAAAAAAAGCCAGCCGCAAAAACGCGCGCTAAACGCCATTATGTGGGTTACCTGTTGCTGGCTTTGCTCGTCGCTGGCGCGGTATACCTCGGCTACCTCAACCATTTGATCAATGCGCGTTTCGAAGGCGATACCTGGGCGTTGCCATCGCGCGTTTACGCCAGGGCGCTGGAGCTTTTCCCTGGGCTGGCCCTGACCTCCGATCAACTCGAATATGAACTCGGCCTGTCGAGTTATCTGAGGGTCTATAGCGAGCCCTTACCGGGCCAGTACCGCAAGCTCGGTGATTCGATCGAACTGCACACGCGAGCGTTCGAGTTTTCCAGCGGATTACAGCCCGCGCGCCTGCTGCAGGTGTTTTTCGATCAACAGCGCGTCACGGCCCTGACGGATTCTGCCAGCGGCGTCGACCTGCCGCTGTTCCGCCTGCCGCCGGTCATTATCGGCAGCTATTATCCCGGCAACGGCGAAGACCGGTTGCTACTGGCCGAGGGCGAGGTTCCGACACGGCTGGTCGACGCCCTGATCGCGGTCGAGGATCGCAAGTTTTATCAGCATTACGGTATCGATCCGAGGGCTATTGCACGGGCCCTGTTGGCGAACCTGGAAGCGGGCAAGACGGTGCAGGGCGGTAGCACGCTGACGCAGCAACTGGCAAAGAACATGTTCCTGACGCCGGAAAGGTCGCTAGTGCGCAAGCTCAACGAGGCCTTCATGGCATTGTTGCTCGAACTTCGTTTCAGCAAACAGGCGATATTGACCGCTTATATCAACGAGGTTTTCCTGCTGCAGCAGAATCGTATCGCGATTCACGGTTTCGCGCGCGCCAGCCGCATGCTGTTTCGGCGCAGTGTCGATCATCTCGAAGCACAGCACCTGGCGCTACTGGTGGGCATGGTCAAGGGCCCGTCCCGCTACAACCCGTTCAAGTCGCCGGCCAGGGCGCTGCAACGGCGCAACCTGGTGCTCAAGATCATGTTCGAGCAGGGCTTGATCGATGAGCGGGAATTTACCGCGGCGAAGGCGTCACCGCTCGGCATTGTAGACCGACTGCCCGGGGTAAACCCGTTCCCGGCCTATCTCGACCTGGTCAAGCGCCAGCTGCAGACGAGTTACTCCGCCGACGAATTGTCTCGCCGCGGATTGCGGGTATTTACCGCCTTCGATCCGCTAATGCAGCATAACCTGGAACAGGGACTGGCGCGTGGCCTGAGGCGCTTCGGCCAACCCGATTTGCAGGCCGCGGTAATCATGGCCGATTACCTCAACGGTGATATCCAGGCCATTGTCAGCGATCGCGAAGCCGATTTTCCCGGGTATAATCGCGCGCTGATGGCGCAACGACCGATCGGTTCGCTGATCAAGCCGTTACTGTTGTACAGCCTGCTGCAGGGAGAGTTGACGCTGGCGAGCAAGGTCAGGGACGAGCCGATCCGTATTCAGCAATCGGATGGCAAGATCTGGGAGCCGCGCAACTACGATCGCGAGCTGCATGGTGAGATGAGCCTTTACCAGGCATTTATTCGCTCCTACAACCTGCCTTTCGTGCGGCTCGGTGTCGATGGCGGACTCGAGGTGCTGGCACAGGACCTGGCCAGGATCAAGCTGTTGAAGCACGACGTGGTGTATCCGTCGATGCTGCT
>CAMYON010000059.1:0-14091 GCA_947260025.1 uncultured Gammaproteobacteria bacterium | reverse complement strand
GCGTGAGCGATCAGCAGGGCCAGAATCTCGAAAGAGTGCCGCTGGAGTCACACAAGCTGTTCGACCAGGCGCGCGTGCTGCAGGTGCAGCGCGCGATGATCGGCGTCGCCGAAGCCGGCACCGCAAGCTACCTGGCGCAGCGCTTTCCCGGTCGCAGCCTGGCGGGCAAGACCGGCACCACCAACGCGGCACGCGACTCCTGGTTCGCCGGGTTTACGCGGCGCCTGCTGACCGTGGTCTGGCTGGGGCGCGACGATAACAAACCCATCAACCTGACCGGTTCCAGCGGTGCCCTGCGGGTGTGGTCGGATATCATGGAACAGCAGGGATTCGAATCCTTCAAGCTAAGCCAGGACGGCAGCCTGAGCTGGCGCTCGATCAATCCCGAAAACGGTGGAATAGTCCAAAAATCCTGTGAAAATGGTGTATTGTTACCCTTTCCCCAAGGGCGCTTGCCCTCCCGTAGATCTGCATGTCCCTGATTCGAATCAATAGCCTCGTTATCCTTGCGCTGATGCTGGCGGCCTGCGCCAGCGAGCCGCGCTACAATCGCTACCAGCTGCCGGCCGGGCAGAGCCAGCCCGGGCAGCAGGGCGCGGTTGCCGAACTGCAGCGCAATGCCAGGCAGGCGCTTCAGCGCCAGGCTTATCAGCAGGCGATCGATTTACTGCAGCGCGCGATCAAGATCGAACCGCGCAATCCGCATAGCTGGCACTACCTGGCAGAAACCTACTGGCGTAGCGGGGATAACCTGCGCTGTCTCGAGATGGTCGAGCGTTCTCGCAGTTACAGCAGCAGCGCGGACGATTTAGAGCACGCCAACCAGCAACTCAGGGAAAAGTGCCAGCAGGGATAACGATGGGGGCACTGGCAAGCGAACTGGATGTGGCGGCGGTGCTTGGTCCCGGCGGCGTTATCGGCGACTATATCGACGATTTCGAACCGCGGACCAGTCAACTCGGCATGGCGGCGCTGATCGACGAGGCGATCGGTCTCGGCGAATCGCGAGTGATCGAGGCCAGCACCGGGATCGGCAAATCCTTCGCTTACCTGGTGCCGGCTTTTCTGAGTGACGCCAGAGTGGTGATATCGACCGGCACCCGCAACCTGCAGGATCAATTGTTCGAAAAAGATATTCCGCTGATTCGCCAGGCGATCGTCAGCGATAAGAAGGTCGCGCTGTTGAAAGGGCGCAGCAATTACTGCTGCCCGCATCGCTTGCAGCGCTATCGCGCCGAGGATCGATTCAAGAGCCGCGAGATGGCATCGATTTTTGCCGCGTTGGCGGCCTGGTCCGAGCATACCGAGGCCGGTGATATCGGTGAATTTGCCGGAATTCCGGAAAACGACAGCCTGTGGTACTACGCCACTTCGAATGTCGATAATTGCCTCGGCAGCGAGTGCCCGGAGATCGATCGCTGTTTCGTGCTCAAGGCGCGAAAGAAGGCGATGGATGCCGATATCCTGGTGATCAACCACCACCTCTATTTCTCGGACCTGGCGTTAAAGCAGGACGGTTTCGGCGAGATCCTGCCGGATGCCGACGTGCTGATATTCGATGAGGCGCACCAGCTGCCCGACATCGCCGGTAACTTCTATGGACAGCAGGTTACATTGCGGCAAATCGATCTGCTGTGCCGCGACCTCATCGAGGCCGAGATCGCCGAGGCGGCGGAGTCGAAAGCCTTGCGGAAACGCTGCAATCGCGTGGAACAATGCGCGGCCGATCTGCGCCTGGCGTTGCGTTCGTTTCCGCAAAAAGCCGAATGGGAACGCATCCAGAATGCGCCCGCGATCCGGCAGGCGGTGACTTCCCTGCAGCAGGCTATCGATGCGCTGGATGATGAACTCGAGCCCATGGTCAGCCGCGGCAAGGAGCTGGGTATGTGCCAGCGCCGGCTACGGGCACTAAAAGCCGCGTTTGAGGCGTTTCTGTCAGCGGACGAAAACCAGGTAAGCTGGTACGAGTTGAACGAGCGCAGCTTTCGCCTGGCCCAGTCACCGCTGGAAGTGGCACAGGCCTTTCGTCAGCAGCTCGAGCTGGCGGATTTCAGATCGGTGTTTTTTACCTCGGCCACGCTCAGCTCGCAGCAATCGTTTAGCTATTACTGCGATCGCCTCGGTCTCGACGATATCGATTGCGCCAGCTTCGACAGCCCCTTCGATTACGAAAAACAGGCGCTGCTTTACCTGCCGGCGCAGCTGCCGGATCCAGCCGACGAACGCTACCCGCTGCTGTTCGGCGAACTATGCAGGCGACTGGTCGAAGCGACCCAGGGGCATTGCTTTATACTGTTCACCAGCTATCGCATGCTGAGCTGGTGCGCGGAGTTTCTGCGCGCACATCTCGATTACCCGCTGCTGGTGCAGGGCGAGCTTCAGCGTAACGAATTGCTGCATCAATTCGTCCAGTCCGACAACCCGATACTGCTCGGAACCAGCAGCTTTTGGGAAGGCGTAGACGTCAAGGGCGACCAGTTGCGTTGCGTGATTATCGACAAACTGCCGTTCAAATCGCCACAGGACCCGGTGTATCGCAAACGCCTGCAGCGGGTTAACCAGCAGGGCGGCAACGCCTTCGTCGAAGTGCAGATTCCAGAGGCCACGATTAGCCTGCGCCAGGGAGTAGGACGCCTGATACGCGACGTCGGCGACTCGGGTATCGTCGCGCTGTGTGACAATCGCCTGAATTCCAGGGCTTATGGCCGCGGTATGCTGGCCAGCCTGCCGCCGATGCGCCGCACTTCCGATCTCGACGAAGTGCTGGAGTTCGCGGCGGCGCTCGACAACGATTCGTCGCAGGCAGTTGCTAACACCGAATCGACATGAAGATTTCTGCGCTCAACGATCACCAGTGTCATCTCGGCGAGGGACCCCTGTGGGACGTTGCGGAACAGGCGCTTTACTGGGTCGATAGCTATGCCCCCAGAATCTTTCGCTACGATAGTTCAAGCGCACGCACGCTGTCGTGGGACTTGCCCGGCAGGCAGGTCGGTAGTGTCGCGGTGCGTGAGCGCGGCGGATTGATACTGGCAATGGACCAGGGTTTTTATGCGTTCGAGCCGCGAACCGGAGAGGTCGAGATTATTGCGATGCCGCTGGCCGGGTGCGAGGGTCTGCGTCTTAACGACGGTAAGGTCGATCCCTTTGGCTCGTTCGTTGCGGGCGGCATGAATATCGACTACAGGCAAAACGAGAATTGCCCGATGTTTTGCCTGTCACCACAGCTCGAGGTGACGGAGATACTGGATGGATTCGACTGCTTTAACGGCCCCTGTTTCGATGACAAGGGCGATTTGCTCTATGTTACCGGGCGTAACGATGGGGTAATCGAGGTGTTTGACTACGGGTCCGGCCAGACGCCGCGCAACGGCCGAGTGCTGCTCGAAGATTGTAATCCCGACGGAGCCACGGTCGACGCGGAAGGTTTCATCTGGAGCGCGCAATGGGATAGCGAATGCCTGTTGCGAATCGCGCCCGATGGCCGGGTCGATACACGCCTGGAGATTCCCGGGCAAGTGATCAGCAGCGTCATGTTCGGTGGCGCGGAGCTCGATCGGATATTCGTTACCACCGTCGGGGACGAGGTGCACGGCGCCGCACCCGCGGGTGAATTACCCGGCCGCTTGCTGGTAATCGAGGGCAGCGGCTTTCGCGGACGCGCCGAGCCGAGATTTAAAGGCTGAGCCGCCGGCTATTCTGGTCCGGTACGCAGGCTTCCCACATTTCGATGAAATCATCGTAGTAAGATCGGCATTCGAGCTTGTTGTCGATCTCGTAATACCCCTCGTAGCGTTCCGGATTGCGAATGCGCATATAGGCGCCGTCGTCGGCTATCAGCCAGCTCTCCCTGAAATTACGATGCGCCGGCGTCACCGTGGTGCGAATCTCTGCGAAGCTTGGCAGTTTTTGCGCCAGGTGAATCAGGTAGTGCCCCTGATTGGCCGCCACGCGGGTATCGTGGGTAATGATGCGGATATCGGTGTTGCGATTACTGGTGGCGAGTTGCGACAGGTGTTGATGGATTTCGGCGTCGTTGTAAATTTCCGGCTCGAGATGTTGGGAAGCGATGTAGACGCGCCCAACCGACCCCAGGATCAGGGTCTTCGCAGCCTCTCTACAGTCCAGTCTTCCACTTAATGCTATACTTGAATTATCTTCCATAAATATTTGAATTAATTAAATAAAGTTTATTCATCAATTGGTAATATAGCCGCCCTGGAGGCGAGTTCGAGCAACAGCTTTTCGAGTGGCTCGATATCGATGCAGCGATTGATCAGTGCGGCCGGCCAGTCGCGTTGGTCGCACAGTTGCTGCAGGTACTCGAGTATTTCCGGGGTATACGGCAATGGGTGCATATGACCATTGTAGTACACCTGGATACTGTCTTGGGACAGGTGGTAGAACATCCGAGTTTCGGGGTGACGAATCCAGTCGCGGGCCAGCAGGTCGGAAACGAATACCGGTTGCTCGCTTTCAGCCTCCTGGCCGATGGCGCTATCGGAGAGCATCTTGCCGACCGCGTCACGCCATAGCTCTGGAGCCTGCTCGAACAACTCGATCGTCAATGCCCTGAAACGATCAATCTCGATATCGGTGATTTCCGCGTTGTGACGTTCGTGTTGGAGGTCGGGATCCCGGTAGCGCGGCACGCTGCCGCCCAGGCGCTCTAGCTCGAGTGCAAAGGATTCGAAGGTCGACACCGCGTCGGGTGCACGAAACCCGATGGAGTAGGTCATACAGCGTTCGAGCGCGATGCCGTGATGAGCAATCCCGGGTGGCAGGTAGAGCATATCCCCGGGATTCAGCACGATATCCTGGTCTGGTTCGAACTCGCTGAGGATGGCAAGATCGAGGTTAGGTATCAGTTGCGGGTCTTCGAGCCGCGCATCCCTGTATTGCCAGCGCCGGGTGCCGAGCGCCTGCAGCAGGAATACATCGTACTCGTCGACGTGCGGCCCGACCGAGCCATGCTGCGGGGCGTAGCTGATCATCAGGTCGTCGATGCGCCAGTTCGGAATGAAACGGAACTGGTCGAGCAGATCGCCCAGTTCGGGTAGCCATTTCTCGCATTCCGAAACCAGCAGGGAATAGTGGGTTTCAGGCAGTTCGAGGAAGTCCTCGTCGGAAAATGGCCCGTAACGCAATTGCCAGGGACTGGCGCCATCTTTTTCGATCACCAGGCGGCAATGCACGTCTTCCTCGCAGGCGAGCCCGGCAAGCTCTTCCGGGCTTATCGGGGATTCGAAGCCGGGGAAAGCGTTGCGCAGGACGCAGGGTTTTTTCTGCCAGTACTCGCGGATGAACTCCGCGCTGTCAAATCCCTCCAGTTGCCACATAGCGGTTATATTTTCTCTGCCTGCGCCACCGCGTTACCGATGTAGCTGGCAGGCGTCAGCGCCAGCAGTTCGCGCCGCGCCGATTCGGGAATGTCCAGCGCTTCGACGAACTGGCGTACCGCCACTGCGTCGACTTTCTGCCCGCGCGTCAGCGCCTTCAGTTTCTCGTATGGCTGCTCTATGCCGTAACGCCGCATCACCGTCTGGATCGGTTCGGCCAGGACTTCCCAGTTACGATCGAGGTCGTCGGCGATGACCTCGCCGTTCACCTCGAGTTTGCCGATACCGCGCTTGAGCGAATCCAGCGCGATCAGCAAGTGGCCAAAACCGGTACCCAGGTTGCGCAGTACGGTAGAGTCGGTCAGGTCTCGCTGCCAGCGCGAAATGGGCAGCTTCTGCGCCAGGTGCCCCAGTATGGCGTTGGCTATGCCGAGATTGCCCTCGGCATTTTCGAAGTCGATTGGATTAACCTTGTGCGGCATGGTCGACGAGCCGACCTCGCCGGCAATGGTTTTCTGGCGAAAATAGCCGATCGAGATGTAGCTCCAGATGTCACGGCTGAAATCGATCAAAATAGTGTTAACGCGAGCGCTGGCGTCGAACAGTTCGGCGATATAGTCGTGTGGTTCGATCTGCGTGGTGTAGGGGTTCCAGCCGAGACCGAGGGACTCGACAAACTGGTTTGCGATCGCTTGCCAGTCGCATTCGGGGTAAGCACTTAGATGCGCGTTGTAATTTCCCACCGCGCCGTTGATCTTGCCCAGGATTTCGACCGCTGCCATCTGCTTCATCTGGCGCCGCAGGCGATAGGCAACATTCGCCATTTCCTTGCCCAGCGTGGTTGGCGAGGCGGGTTGTCCGTGGGTACGACTCATCATCGGGACCGCCGCGTGCTGCCGCGCCAGTTCACTGATCATCGCCTCGACCTCGCCAATGGCGGGCAGCAACAGATCGTCACGGCCGGCTTTCAGCATCAGGCCGTGTGACAGGTTATTGATGTCTTCGGAAGTGCAGGCAAAGTGAATAAATTCCGAGACCGCATTCAATTCGTCATTTTGCGCTACACGTTCCTTGAGGAAGTATTCGACTGCCTTGACGTCATGATTGGTGGTTTTCTCGATATCCTTGATGCGCTGTGCCTGGGACGGATCGAAACCTTCGAGCATCGATTCCAGCAGTTCGTTGGCCGTGCTGGAAAACTGCGGGACTTCGCTAATAGCGGCATTAGCCGACAACGCCTGCAGCCAGCGCACCTCGACCAGCAGCCGATGGTAGATCAAGCCGTACTCGCTGAATATCGGGCGCAGCCCTGCGGTTTTCGCGGCATATCGGCCGTCTATCGGCGAAATCGCGGTGAGTGAATCCAGGTGCATTAATCGGCCGTCAGAAAAAGCGGATATTCTACATGATTCTCGAGCCCCGGTAATGGTCTGGCGGGGATATAACGAGGTTATAACGGGGATACAGCCGGGTAACTATTCGCTAGCGCTGAAGGCCTTGTGACTGAAAATCAGATTCTTGGCCTTTTCGTAAGAATCAGTCGGAATCACGGTCTCGTCTTTCAGCCGGCGCAGTTCCTGTAACTCGCGCGCCAGAAACTTGGTCTGATTGAGGTTTTTTGCAGTCTTTGACTTGTTGATCTGCATGATGAACTTATTGATAAAGCTGCGAAAGCTATCTCGATCGGGATTATTGTTGATAAATTCGATCAGCTTGATCTTGCCGTACTGGGTGCGAAAAAAGACCCGGTCGCGCGAGTAATGGAAGAATGCTAGCAGTGCCATCAGCGAAACCATCAGCACGCCTATAAACAGCCCGAGAAAGGTGATCGACATGCTGTCGAGCCAACCGGCGAAGAACAGTGCCAGGTCGAGTACAAGCAGCGCGATACTTCCATAGAGCCACTTCCACGGCTTGACGCGGTTACGAAACGGACGCGGATCGAGATAGGCGATATCGATGCGATACTTGTGCTTGCGCTGGTGCTTGTTCTTGACCGACTGGTAGCAATGGGTATCGTTAAAAATGGTTATCTTGCGATACAGTCCGTGCAGCTTGCTGCTCTGCTCGAGTTCGAAGTTGATATGATCGACCGGGATTTTTTCATTGTCCGAAAAATTAGTCGTCGTATCGTCTTCCAACCCCTCCAGATCGATTTCGGTAGATTCGATTTTAACTTCGGTCATTTGGTAACGGGTTTTTATTGCAAAGCAGCCTAATAAATAGCACAAAAAACAAAAAAAACCCGGCTTTGGCCAAAGTTATGACACAAACAATTTGTTGAAATAGATCAATCACTTCAAAATCAATCGACATCGTCTGCTGCCTGTCTGCCAATGAGCGAATTGATCATACCAATCTGGGTTATAGCCTCGGTTTTCCTGGTGGTGGCGCTCACTTACGCCTCGGTCGGGCTTGGAGGCGGATCATCCTATGCGGCGCTAATGGTCGTGTTTGGATTCAGCACTATAAGCATCCCGAGTCTTAGCCTGTTACTGAACCTGATCGTCACCACGGTCAGTTGCTTCAATTTTATCCGGCGCGGGCATTTGCGGCTGGACCTGATTACGCCCTTTATCGTGCTGTCTCTGCCGATGGCATGGCTGGGCGGCGCGATGCAGGTGCCGGAGGAAGTCTTCAAGTTGCTGATGTCGCTGTCACTGCTGCTGGTCCTGGTACGCATCTATGCCTGGAAAAATACCGCGATCAGTTATCGTTTCAGCCGCGAGCAGGCCATTCTGATTGCGCTGTTGACGGGAGCCGGGTTGGGTTTTCTGGCCGGAGTAATCGGCATCGGCGGCGGAATCTTTCTGATCCCGATGATCCTGCTGCTCGGGCTCGGCACGATGCAGCAGGCGGCTGCCTGCGGGGTTGTGTTCGTCTGGCTGAACTCGCTGATCGGGTTGATATCGCGTTCGCAGTACAATTTCGTCGATTTTTCGCCTTACCTGCCGCTGATCGTCGCGGTGCTGGTCGGCGGCACGATCGGCTCGCTGATCGGGTCCTCGAAAGTGGACCCACGCCTGCTGGAAAAGGTGCTGGGCCTGATTATCGCGGTTGCGGTGCTCTTGTTGTTACGCTCGCTGCTGTTCTCCTGAGGCCCTCGATCCTGGATCTCGGCGCCGAACTTCGGTGTCGATTAGCGTATTGGCAGCGGCCTGGCCATTAGCGAAACAGGTAAATCGGGCTGGACCAGGAGTAGTGGCCGTCCTCGTGGGTTACGCGCACGTAGAGGGCGTTATCGCGGTCATCGCGCAGGCCGATGCTACGTTCGATTCGCAGCCCGTTATGCGGGTTGCGGTCAGGTAGTCGAAACACCCTGATGCGACGTTCGATGCCGCCGTTTTCGAATATCAGTTCGTCACGCCCGATGTCGGCGATATCGATTTCCTGCTTGATCAGGTCGGTGTTGATTTTTAGTTTGCCCGACATGGGGTCCTGCAGCATTGCTTCGAAGCCACCGAAACCGCCAGTGGTAATTGCGCTCCATTCGAGACGGCCGGGTGCAGTTTGCTCGAATTGCCGATCGAGGTTGTAGCGGTTGATTGGGGTTACCGAATCGAAACGGTTGGCGCTTAGTTCGGCATAACCGTCCCAGCTGGTCTCGCGCCCGCGGCCGCGATACTCGGAGCCTTCCCAGATGACGCGAATACGGCGTCCGAGTTCGGCTTCGTCGTAGGGGCGGAAGACTTCCAGGGTTTCGAGGCCGTTGCGAATATCGACGCGTTCGACAGGCGCTGTGCCGTGCACTTCGACCACGAAGTTTACCTCGGCCTCGCCGCAGCGCAGGATATCGCCCATCATCGCGCTGCGCACCATCTCGGAGCCAACGTCGCCGAGTCGCGGATCGTCCTCGAATAACTCCGCGTCCGCGGCAAACTCTACCCGCGTATCGAGAATAACCCGGTTGCCGGTGGTGCCATAGTAATGGCGTTTGCGCAGACCCTCCATAATGCCGGCGCGGGTAAATGCGGGCGCCAGCACGCAGGTCAGCCCACCGTAGGCGCCAAACTTGGTGGAGCCAGGATGGGAGGCGCCGGGGCGTCCCTTGTGACCGTCCGAATTCGACAGTATGCCGACGCGATAACCCTGTTCGAAAGCGTCCTGCAGCAGCCACTCGAAGGTGCCCCAGGCCGAATGCACCTCGACCCCTTTCTCGATGCGCTGGTCGTGCGCCACCCGGATATCGGCATAGCGCCCGCCGATGTGCGCGAATACCGTGCAGTCCTCGTCCTTGAGCGCCTCGAACAGGTCCCGGGCCGAGGTCGCGTCGGTGTCGATATCGGACAGATCGTCGACCAGGGCGTGCGAAGATCGATGAATCTGGCGGCCCTCGTGCATGTGTAACACGTTGCGATCGCCGCCGAGACCCGTATTTCCGGACCACTCCCAGCCGGGAAACACGATAAAACGATCGTTCTCGGTGAACTCGGCCGACAGCTGGTTAAGCCAGTTCCAGAATTCGGTGGTGATCTGGAAATCGTTGCCCTGGTGCACACAGATGTCGAGGAAGGCCTTGTCGCGTGCAAATTCGTAGAAATCGCGCGCCGAATTGGTGCCGATGGTTTCTTCCGATTGTCCGTGCAAGTCTCCCCAGTAGGGGAGCAGGGCGCTGTTTTCGACAAAGCGACAGGGGTTGGATTGCGTCACGATATTACCATCGGCGTCGAGTAACTCGATCATCAGGCCGCCGGCGTCCGAAACCGCAAGTCCCTCGACGATCCGCGAAAATTCGCCGCTATCGAAGCTTACCGAAGCGGGCAGGCCGTCAACCGCCATGCTGGCGCGCAGCCTGAAGCGCTGCTCGCACTGGTTCGATGGATTGCCCCAGCGATCTTCGCCCTTGAGGCAGAGTCGGAATTTCTCGTTGGTGCGGCGTAAGCTCGGTAGTATCGCCTTGTACAGCACCGGCGGGCCGGGGATTATTTCAATCTCCGGCTGCTTGGGCAACTCGACGTAGTTATAGGTTGCGATCGCATCCACCAGCACCTTGAATTCGAAGGTTTCTTCGCAAAAGGTCTGGATGCGCATTCCCGGCGAACCCTGGCGTCGATCGCCGAAACGCACGACTATTTGATCGCCCTCGCGCAGGAAACCGCGCACTACCTTGATATAGAGCGTCTTGTCCCAGGGCCGGATGTTGCGCTTCATGTCGTACTCGACGTGCAGCACCGCGCCGTTACTGGCCTCGACCGTGACATAATTGGCGGCGTCCGGGGTATCGAACTGCGGGCGTCCCATGTCGGAGGCAAATCGATGCACGATCTTGAGCGATCCGGTATCGTCGATACCGAAGTAACCGGCGGTATAGGTTAGCTTGAATTCCTGGTAGGAGCCGGCTTCGAAACTGCCCGTCGGCTCTACCACGGCGGAACCCATTCTTTCCGGCAAATAGGTCGAATGCGGCATAGGCTTGAGTTACCTCTTAATATGAGCCTCGTAGATTTGCTAGATTATGCCTAAACAAACGGTAATCGTGGAACTAAAAACATGAATAGAGACGGAATTTTAGCCTCGGCCATCGACGCGATCGGCGATACTCCGCTGGTCGCGCTCGACCGCCTGACCGCCGACCACGAGGGTCGTATCGTCGCCAAGCTCGAGTTCGCCAATCCCGGGTTCTCGAAAAAAGATCGCGCCGCGCGCTGCATCATCGAGCAGGCGGAGCAACAGGGGGCGCTCAAACCCGGGCAGACCGTGGTCGAGCTGACGTCGGGCAACATGGGTACCGGGCTGGCAATCGTTTGCGCTATCAAGGGCTACCCGTTTGTCGCGGTCATGTCGCGCGGCAACTCGATCGAGCGTGCGCGCATGATGCAGGCGCTGGGTGCCGAAGTGGTACTGGTGGAGCAGACGCCGGACTCGACGCCGGGCCAGGTATCCGGTGCCGACCTGGAGAAGGTGGAGACGATGGCGACCCGGATCACGCAACAGCGCGAGGCCTTTCGCGCGGATCAATTCTCGCGTGCGGGCAATCCGTTGGCGCATTACCGGCAGACCGGCCCCGAAATCTGGCGGCAATCGGCAGGGCAGGTGACGCATTTCTGCGATTTCGTTGGCTCGGGCGGCAGCTATGCCGGGATTACCCGCTACCTGAAGGAACAGGATTCAGGGATAGCCTGCTATATCGTCGAACCGGCGGGTGCCGAGATCCTCGCCAGCGGCAGCGCCGCTCATCCGGATCATCCGATCCAGGGTGGTGGTTATGCCATGCCTGATCTGGCTTTTCTCGAGGACGTGCCGGTCGACGGTTATCTCAGTATATCGGGCGACAGGGCGCGCGCTACCGCCAGGCTGTTGGCGCGCCACGAAGGCATCTTCGGCGGCTTTTCCGCCGGTGCCAATGTCGCCGCGGCGCTCGAGTTGCTCGAAGGCCCGGCTCGCGGTGGAACCGTTGCGGTTTTAATCTGTGATAGCGGTCTTAAATACCTGTCGACCGATTTATGGGAAAATTTCATCGAATAAGCCCTTTTACTGGTGAAATCGGTATTTTTCTGATAAAAAACATCAATTGATCAGTGGCTTGTTAGTGTGTCTCAGCTCTCATAATAAGTTTTGATCTGCAATTAACATCCCTTCGGACCAATGAAGCGTCGGGCGAATTGACTGGCGATAACAAGTTCAAATACACAGCGGTATCTGTTCGGTGTAGTTCTAGTGATTAGAGAAGACGCATGTATATCAAGAAAGTATGTATCCTCGGCCCGCCTGCGGTCGGGAAAAGTAGCCTGATTCGAAGATTCCTCGGCAAGGAATTCAGCGACACCTATAACGCCACCACTGGAGCCGAAATCAAGAAAGTCGTGCTCGACGTGGATGCGGATAGAGTGCAGTTAATGCTGTGGGATATCCAGGGGATGGATGCGGCTGCGCCAGGCTTTACCCATTACCTGAAGGGTGCATCGGCGATCATTTACGTGGTCGACGGCACTCGCCTGGAGACGCTCGACAGGGCGCTCGAACTAAGACAAAAAACGGAGGATTACCTCGGCAGCGCCGTGCCAAGTATCATATTGTTCAACAAATCGGATCTCGAGCAACACTGGGAGATCAGTTCAAGCATGATCAACGATGTCGAGACCGACGGTATTTTCGCAATTCTGACGAGCTCGAGCGAGGGCAGTGGAGTCAGTATGGCTTTCAACCTGCTCGCCCGGGTCATGCTGGGTAAGAGTTCAATGGTAGCGGCCTGATAGCTTCTAACCCGACTCAAACGCGGCAAGCTTTCGCTACTTGCCAGTCGCCGATTTCAGTTGTTGTGCGACTCTCGTTACAAGGCTATGATTTCACTATTCCTGGCAGAGTTAAGGAATCACGACATAATGAGTGGTAAGTTAAGAAATTTCGATCTGACGGTCGAAGAGATCAAGATCGTGCGCATGATCGACGAATTGATCGCCGGTCTCCAGAAGCTCGAATTCGATGATCCGCTGTCGCCCAGGGCGGAGTTTTTTCGCAAGGAAATCGATAAGCTCGAAGAAAAACTGGACGAGATTCGGGACAATACTCTGATCAGGTAGCTCGCTGCTGCGCAGCCGATAGCGCGGCTTGCGCGATCAGGATAATAGCCAGAGTTTCCCCGGCGACCCCGCGTTAATCGCGCCTCAGGTTTTGCTGACGTCAGGTGACCCCACGGGTTGCCTGATAGGCAGGGTCCCGCCACAGCTCCCGTTCCAGTACTTGCTGCAACACGCCGGTTGCCGTAATCACGTCTTCCTCCTCGAGATACAGTGGCGTAAAACCGAAACGCATGACGTCGGGAGCCCGGAAATCACCGATCACACCGTGGGCAATTAGTGCCTGCATCGCCGCATAGCCGTGCTCGAAGGCAAAAGATACCTGCGAACCGCGCCGTTCCGAAGCCCGCGGGCTAACGAGTTCGAGGTCGGGACAGCGCGTCTCTACTTCCCGGATGAAGCGTTCCGAAAGCTGGATCGAGGCGCTGCGCACGGCTTCCATGGTAATGCCTTCCCAGACCTGCAGCGCCTCCTCCAGCGCGCTCATCTGAATGACCGGAGGTGTACCCACACGCATACGCTCGATGCCGTCAGCCGGCCGGTATCCGGTCTCGAACTCAAACGGCGCGGCGTGACCCAGCCAGCCCGAGAGTGCAGGGCGCGCCTGTTGCATCAAATCGGGACGAACATAGATAAACGCCGGCGCACCGGGACCGCCGTTGAGGTACTTGTAACTGCAGCCGACCGCGAATTCGCAATTCGAGCGCGCAACATCGACCGGGATCGCACCGGCGCTGTGCGCCAGGTCCCAGATCATTACCGCACCTGCGTCATGCGCGCTGGCGGTGATCTTTTGCATGTCGTGCAGTCGGCCGGAGCGGTAGTCGACCTCGGTCAGCAGGACCACGGCAATGCTGTTATCGATAGACTCGGCGACGGCCTCGGGTTCGACCACGCGCAGTTCGTAACCACGATCGAGCGTTGAAATCAGGCCCTGGGCCATGTATAGATCGGACGGGAAATTGCCGCTGTCCGAGAGGATAACATTTCTCCCCGGGCGCATTTCGAGCGCCGATGCGAGCGCCTGGTAAACCTTGATAGACAAGGTATCGCCGACGACAACACTGCCCGCTGGCGCGCCTATCAGTCGGCCTATGAGGTTACCGACGCGCGCCGGTTGTTGCATCCAGCCGGCATCGTTCCAGCCTCGAATCAGGCGTTGCCCCCATTCTTCCTCGATCATGCTAGCGACCCTGTTTTTAACGCAGCGGGGTAACGGGCCGAGAGAATTGCCA
>CAMYON010000058.1:4718-20550 GCA_947260025.1 uncultured Gammaproteobacteria bacterium | reverse complement strand
GTCAGGTAAACAACCCCCAGAATATATTGAAGAACCAGCGTCCTGATAATCTGATTTTTCATCGCTTTGCGCAGCTGCGATTATGCTCGAACGCACCCTGCTAAAAAGCGGATGCAGAGTATAACGGAGTTAATCGCGAATAATCAATGTCCCGAATAAATATATTTACGGTGCCAAATGCTCGAGGATTCCGTCGAGCTCAGCGCTGCTATGAAAGTGGATGACCAGCTGGCCAGAACCCTTTTTCCCGGGTTTGATTTTGACCGCCGCGCCGAGTTTTTCGCTCAGACTATTCTCGAGACGCTGGATGTCGGGATCGACCGCGGCCGGTTGCGGCTTGCCGGCGCCAGTTTGTGCCGCCAGCGTTTTCTTCACCAGTAACTCGGTTTCGCGCACCGACAGCCCGCGATTGACCACCAGCCGCGCCACCTCGATCTGGTCGTGGCGGATCAGCGCCAGTAACGCGCGGGCATGCCCCATGTCGAGCAATCCCTTGTTAACCTGCTGCTTGACCGGGTCCGCCAGGTCGAGCAGGCGTAACAGGTTGCTGACGGCCGCGCGCGAGCGCCCGACCGAATCTGCAACTTGTTGATGCGTAAGATCAAATTCTTCGATCAGGCGTAAAAAGGCCTGCGCTTCCTCGAGCGGGTTCAGGTCCTCTCGCTGGATATTTTCGATCAGTGCGATCGCGGCGGCCGACCTGGCGTCGAGCTCGCGGATTACCGCCGGAACTTTCTGCAGCCCGGCAAGTTGCGCCGCACGCCAGCGGCGTTCACCGGCAACCAGCTCGAAATGGTCACCCTCGGGGCGCACCACCACGGGCTGCACGATGCCCTGTGAACGAATCGAATCGGCCAGCTCCTGTAACGATTCCTGGTCGAAATTTTGCCGCGGTTGATACTTGCCGCGCTGGATGCGATCGATATCGAGCTCCATCAGGCCATCCGATTTTTCTTCGTCGTCGACACGGGTAACCTCATCGATGTTTCCGATGAGTGATCCGAGCCCTCTTCCCAGGCGCTTCTTTTTCATATTCACTATTGAGTTATGTGATGATTTTGCTTGGTTTCACGGCGCAGTACCTCGCCCGCGAGCGCGAGGTAGGCCATCGAGCCGCGTGAATTCCTGTCGTACTTCAGAATCGACTGCCCGAAACTGGGTGCCTCTGCCAGCGCCACGTTACGCGGGATCACGGTGCGGTACACCTGGTCGCCAAAATGCTCGACCAGCTCTGACGACACGTCGTTGGAAAGATTGTTGCGCGAATCGTACATCGTGCGCAGCAAGCCTTCGATCCGGATATTCGGATTCACGCTGAGTCGAATCTGCTCGATGGTATCGAGTAGCGACGACAATCCCTCGAGTGCGAAATACTCGCACTGCATCGGGATCACGATGCCGTCGCCGGCCACCAGCGCGTTGACGGTCAGCATATTCAGCGCCGGCGGACAGTCGATCAGTATGTAGTCATAGTCGTCGCGCAGCGTGTCGAGCGCCAGTGAAAGCTGTTTTTCGCGGCCAATCTTGTTCATCAACTGCACCTCGGCCGCGGTTAGATCAGCGTTAGCAGGCAGCACGTCGTAGCCTGCCTCGGTGGGATGCTGCAGCGCCTGGCGGGCACTGGCTTCACCGAGTAATACATCGCAAAGACTGTATTTCAAATCGTTCTTGTCGATACCGCTGCCCATCGTCGCGTTGCCCTGCGGGTCCATGTCGACCAGCAGCACGCGGCGCCGGGTCGCGGCCAGCGCCGCGGCCAGGTTGACCGTGGTCGTGGTCTTGCCGACTCCGCCCTTCTGATTGGCAATGGTAATGGTCCGGGTCATAGCGGTGTAATCGTCACCAGGCTGCGGGTTTCGCCGATGCCGGGCACTGTTAACGTTTCTTCCTCGAATTCGAATTTGTCGGTATCAAGCTGTTGCGTCTCCTGCCGCTTGAGCCCGGTCTTCATCGTCAGCAACCGGGTTTTCGGAGTCAGCAAATGCGCAACACTGTCGCAGAAATCCGCCAATGGCGCGTAAGCGCGGCTGACGATGAAATCCAGCGAGTCCGGGGCATGATAGTCCTGAACCCGCAACTGCACAACTTGTGCATTGCGCAGCCCGCAATGCGCGATCGCCTGGCGAATAAAACGCGTTTTACGCGCATTGCTATCCAGCATGATAAAGATGGTCGCGGGCATGGCGATCGCCAGGGGTATTCCCGGCAGGCCGGCGCCGCTGCCGACATCCAGTACCTTGTTAGCCTGCAACAGCGATGGCATCAGCGAGAGGCTATCGAGCAGGTGGTGGCTCAACATTTTTCGCGGCTCGGTGATTGCGGTGAGGTTATAAACCTGGTTCCATTTAGCTAGCAGCTGCAGGTATTCCAGCAATTGATCGTACTGCGACTGCTGCAGCGAGATCCCGAGTTCCTCGGAACCGGCGCGGAGTTCGCGTGCAAGATCCATTCAAGCCGACTTCTGCACCTGGTACTGATGCCGCTTGAGATGCACCAGCAGCAAAGAGATCGCCGCCGGCGTGACTCCTGAAATGCGGCTCGCCTGGCCAATCGTTGCCGGCCGGTGTTGCGCCAGTTTCTGGCTTACCTCGTTGGAAAGCCCGCGCACTTCGGCGTAATCGAGCGTTTCCGGCAGCTCGGTTTGCTCATGCTGACTGGCCTTATCGATTTCCTGTTGCTGACGCGCTAGATAACCGGCGTACTTGGCATTGACCTCCGCCTGTTCGCGCACGTTTTGCGGATACGAATCGGCGCCCGCGACAAACGGCATGACGTCGTCGATTTCGATTTCGGGGCGTTTCAAAATTTCGGCAATGCGGTATTCGCGGGTTACCGGATTTTGTAACACGCTGTCGAGGGCTTCGGCAGCGGGCGTGCCGGGCCGGATCCACTGCTCGCCAAGCGCCTGGTTCAGTGATTCGAGTTGCTCGCGATACTGCTCGAAGGCCCGCCAGCGGGCATCTTCGACCAGGCCCAATTCGCGGCCCAGTTCAGTCAGGCGCAGATCGGCGTTGTCTTCGCGCAGCATCAACCGGTACTCGGCGCGCGAGGTGAACATACGGTAAGGCTCGTTGGTACCGCGTGTTACGAGGTCATCGATCAGCACGCCAATGTAGGCCTCGGAGCGCTTCAGCTCGAGCGGCTTTTTACCCTGCACCCGGGCCGCGGCGTTGGCGCCGGCCATCAGGCCCTGCGCGCCGGCTTCCTCGTAACCGGTCGTGCCGTTGATCTGGCCGGCAAAATACAGGCCCTCGATGAAGCGGGTTTCCAGCGTCGGGCGCAGGTCGCGCGGATCGAAGAAATCATATTCTATGGCGTAGCCGGGCCGGGTGATCAGCGCCTGCTCGAAGCCGAGCATACTGTTGACGACCCGTTGCTGCACGTCGTAGGGCAGGCTGGTGGAAATACCGTTGGGATATACCTCTCCCAGCTGCAGGCCTTCGGGTTCGACGAATACCTGGTGCGAAGTCTTGTCGGCGAAGCGCACCACCTTGTCTTCGATCGACGGGCAGTAGCGCGGGCCGACGCCCTCTATTTCGCCGCTGAACAGCGGCGAGCGGTGCAGGCTCTCACGAATGATGTCGTGAGTTTTCTCGTTGGTATGGGTGATATGACAGCAAACCTGCTCGGGGTGCATGTCGAGGCTACCCATGGTCGAAAACAACGGCAGCGGCGTGTCCCCCGGCTGCTCCTGGAGCCGCGCGTAGTCGATGGTTTTGCGATCGATACGCGGCGGGGTCCCGGTTTTCAGGCGGTCGACGCGAAACGGTCGCGCACGCAGGCGCTCGGCGAGCGCGGTCGCCGGCGGGTCCCCGGCGCGGCCGCCGGCATAGCTGGAATCGCCTATATGGATCTTGCCATCGAGAAACGTGCCGACGGTGAGCACCACGGTAGGCGCATAGAATTTAAGCCCCATTTGCGTAACGACGCCTTCGATGGCACTGCCGTTTTCGATCAGATCGATCACCGGCTGCTGGAATATCGACAGGCCGGATTGATTTTCCAGTTTAGTGCGGATCGCCATGCGGTAGAGCTGACGGTCGGCCTGGGCGCGCGTCGCGCGTACCGCCGGGCCCTTGCGCCGGTTGAGAATCCTGAACTGGATGCCGGCCTTGTCCGCGGCCAGCGCCATTTCGCCGCCGAGCGCGTCGATTTCCTTGACCAGGTGGCCCTTGCCGATGCCGCCGATCGCGGGATTGCAGGACATTTGCCCGAGGGTTTCGATACTGTGCGTCAGCATTAGCGTATCGACGCCCATGCGCGCAGCCGCGAGCGCGGCTTCGGTACCCGCGTGCCCGCCGCCGACTACGATCACATCGAAATGCTTATGAAACTCCATCACCGGTCATAATATCCAAAAAGGGCACGCATTCTAGCCTAATAGCGCTTCTTTTCCAAAACCCGCCCAACCACCAATCTAATTCTGGGTCAGAGTAAAAATTAATAGTTTTTACTCTGACCCAGAATTATTCCTGGTGGCGTGACTGACGATGAGGTCGGGCAGAGAGTGCATGCTTTCGAAGACCAGGTGCGCGCCGCTGGCCTGTAGCTTGTGCGCCGGCATCAGTTCGGCGAAACCGAAAACGGTCATGCCGGCTGCGACCGCACCGCTGACGCCGATCGGGCTGTCCTCGATCACCAGGCAGCGTGCGGGATCGGGGGCGCCCATGCTGGCAGCGGCGTGCAGGTATATGTCGGGGTGCGGCTTGCCGCGTTCGACTTCGCTGGTACTGAAAATATTGCCGTCGAAAAAATCGATCAGCCCGGTCTTGCCGAGCGTCATCTGCATTTTCTCGTGAGATCCGCTGGATGCGACGCAATAGGGCAGCGACAGCTGGTCCAGCACGGCTTCGATACCGGCGATCGCCTCGACCGAGCTTGCCAGCGCCTGGTTTATGTCCTGCTGGTAACGCAGATCGAGTTCGGCCGGGGGCGGCTCGCCGATCAGCGCCTCGATTTTTTGCAGGCACTGCAGGCGCGAGTGCCCGACGAAGGTATCGAACATGTCCTCGAGGGTGAACCGCAAGCCGCAAATCTCGTGCAGCACTCCCGCAAAGACCTCGTTGGCGACGCGTTCGCTGTCGACCAGCACGCCGTCACAATCGAAGATGACCAGGTCGAGACCGGGATTCAACTAGCTTGCGCCCCGGTGCCTATTTCCTGGCGATATTGGTCGCCAGCGCGATCATCGAAGACAGGTCCGTCAGGTTCGATGGCACCACGAGGGTATTGCCCTCCTTCGCCAGGTTACCGAACTGCTCCACGTAGGCCTCGGCGATACGCAGCTGCATCGCCGACTCGCCACCCTCGGTGACCAGGGCCTGGCCCACCTGCTGCAGGCCTTCCGCGGTTGCCGTCGCCACCGCCAGAATCGCCGCGGCTTCGCCCTCGGCCTCGTTGATCTGCTGCTGTTTGGCGGCTTCCGATTCCTTGATCACGCGCTGCTTTTCACCCTCGGCCTCGTTGATCTTGGCGTCACGCTCGCCTTCCGAGGTCAGGACCACGGCGCGTTTTTCACGCTCGGCGCGCATCTGCTTTTCCATTGCGGTGAGCACGTCCTGCGGCGGGTTGATATTCTTGATCTCGTAGCGCAGCACCTTGACTCCCCACGGATCGGAGGCCTTATCGAGCTCGGACACCACGTTGGCGTTGATCATGCCGCGTTCCTCGAAGGTACGGTCGAGATCGATCTTGCCGATCTCGCTACGCAGCGTGGTTTGCGCCAGCTGCGAAATCGCAAACGCAAAATCGGTAATGCCGTAGGAGGCGCGCTCCGGGTTCATCACCTGCAGGTAAAGCACGCCATCGACGCCGACCTGCACATTGTCGCGGGTGATACAGACCTGCTCCGGGATATCGAAGGCCAGTTCCTTGAGGCTGTGCTTGTAGGCAGCGGATTCGATGAACGGGATCAATACGTGAAAACCGGCGCGCAGCGTTCGGCTGTACTTGCCGAGACTTTCGATCACGTAGGCGCTTTGCTGCGGCACGATGACAGCGGTCTTGAAAATAATCAGGATCACGACGATCGCGACTGCAAGCGCTACCCAAAAAGCAAAATTTCCGTACATGTCGAACATTTACTCTGCCTCCTCGATGATTTCGAGATTTAGTTTGAGACCGTCGACCCGGCTGATTCGCACCCGTTGCCCGGCGCTGAAGGCCTGATCGCTATCGTTGACAATGGTCCAGTCGGTACCGCGATAAGACATGCGCCCGGATTGCCCCGGTTGCAGGGCCTCTTCAACGGTAACGATCTCGCCGGCCGGCCCGGTTTCGTAACCGACCCCCGAGCCGCGCAGCATGGCATAGAGCTTCTTGCGGAAAATCACCATGAACACCACGGAAATGATCGAGAACAGAATCCACTGCATCCAGGGTTCGAGGCCGGCGCCCGCGAGTTCGATCAGGCCGGTCGCCATGGCTGCAAGGCCGATAAAAACCAGGTAAAATGCGGCTTCGACTCCGAGCAGCTCGGAACCGAGCAACAGCGCGCCGATAATCATCCATCCCCACCAGGGCATAGTTTTCTCCCACAAACTGAAGAAATCATCTTAAGTAAGGAGTCGTGCCCGCGCAAGCAGGAATCTGGCTAGCCCGGAAAGCACCGCAAAATGCCGGCATGACGAAACCCTGGCGTCATTCCCGCGCCGGCGGGAATTTTGCTATCCAGCCGTCTATACGAGATCCCCGCTTGCGCGGGGATGACGAGGGCGCGGGATGACGAGCGGTGCAGAGTGACGCCTGGGAGCGCAAACGACGGCACGGCCCGTATTAACGTCATTGCGGCCTGTGCGCCGCAATCCATTGAATGTATTCAGACAATTACAGCCGGGCTTCGCCCGGCTCGTTTTCGAGACACGGCATCCGTGGATGCGGCTCGCAGGCCGGTACGACTCAGGCCTGGGACTGGGCAAGGGCCTGATCGAGATCCCACAGGATGTCGTCGAGGGTTTCGAGACCGACCGAGATACGCACCATGTCGGGCGTGACCCCGGCGGCGATTTGCTGCTCCTCGCTAAGTTGACGATGCGTGGTGGAGGCCGGGTGAATGATCAGCGTGCGCGCATCGCCGACGTTGGCGAGATGACTCATGAACTGCGCGCCATTGATGAATTTTTCGCCGGCCGCACTGCCGCCCTTGACGCCGAAACACATGATCGAGCCGGCACCCCTGGGCAGGTATTTGCTGACCTGGGGCTGGTATGGATTATCGGCCAGACCGGCGTAATTAACCCAGGTCACCGCGGGGTGATTACGCAGGAATTCGGCCACGCCGACCGCGTTGGCGCAATGCCGATCCATTCGCACCGGCAGGGTTTCGATACCCTGCAGCAGCATGAATGCGTTGAACGGACTGATCGCCTGGCCGAGGGTACGCAGGGTTTCGCAGCGCGCTTTCATGGTGAAGCCGAAATCGCCGAAGGTTTCGTAAAAGCGGATTCCGTGGTACCCGTCAGAGGGTTCGACCATGCCGGGAAAGTTGCCGTTGTCCCAGTCGAACTTGCCCGACTCGATCATGACGCCGCCCATGCTGGTGCCGTGCCCGCCGATAAACTTGGTGGCAGAGTGCACCACGATATCGGCGCCGTGGTCGATCGGCTTGCACAGGTAGGGCGTCGCAAAAGTGCTGTCGACGATCAGCGGGATGCCGGCGTCATGCGCGATCGCCGCGATTGCCTCGATGTCGATAACGTTGTTGGTCGGGTTACCGATAGTCTCGGCGTACAGCGCCCTGGTTTTCGATGTGATGGCCTTGCGAAAATTCTCCGGATCGTCGGAATCGACAAAAGTCGTCTCGATTCCCATCTTGCGAAAGGTCACGTCGAACTGGGAAAAGGTTCCGCCGTAGAGCGTTTTTGCCGAAACCAGCTCGTCACCCTGCTGCATCAGCGTCAGGATTGCGGTCATCTGCGCCGCCATGCCAGAACTGACTCCGAGCGCGGCGCGGCCGTTTTCGAGTGCGGCCATGCGCTCCTCGAACACCGCGGTCGTCGGGTTGGTCAGGCGCACATAGGTGTTGCCGAAGGTTTGCAGGTTGAACAGGCTGGCGGCGTGCTCGGCATCGTCGAACACGTAAGAAGTGGTCTGGTAAATCGGTACCGCGCGCGCACCGGTAACCGGGTCGGGAATCTGCCCCGCGTGAAGGCAGAGAGTTTCGATGCCGTATTTTCGATCTGCCATGGCCTGCTCCGGTTAGCGGTTGAACTGTCGGGGGCGCTGCGCCGAGATAACGCCAGTGTTAACGCCAATGGTGTTGAGCCCACCGAACAGACGCGCGTACTCGATTTTCATACAGCGATCCATGACTACTTCGAGCCCGGCATCACGCGCCTTTTGCGCCGCCTCCTCGTGAATGATACCAAGCTGCATCCACACGACTTTGGCCCCGATTTCAATCGCCTGGTCGACAAAGGGCGGTATCCGATCGACGCGCTGAAACAGGTCTACGACATCTACCGGCGTCGGTATCGACTCGAGGTCGGGGTAACATTTCTGCCCGAGAATTTCGTCATACTTCGGATTTACCGGGATCACCTCGAAACCGTGGTCGATCAGGTACTTGGCGGCAAAGTTGCTCGGGCGCGACCAGTCGGCAGACAACCCGACAATGGCGACACGTTTGTAATCGTTCAGAATACGGCGTAAATCCTTGATATCGGTCATAGTTGTTTTGCGCGTTCGCGTAGTTCGAATTTCTGGATTTTGCCGGTCGAGGTTTTCGGCAACTCGCCGAATACCACCTTGCGCGGTGCCTTGAAACGCGCCATGTTGTCGCGACAGTAATCGATAACGTCCTGCTCGCTGACCTCCGTGCCTTCGCGCATGGTTAAAAACGCGCACGGCGTTTCGCCCCACTTGTCGTCCGGCATCGCCACTACGGCCGCTTCGAGCACGGCCGGGTGGCGGTACAGCACGGCTTCGACCTCGATGCTCGAAATATTCTCGCCGCCCGAGATGATCACATCCTTGGATCGATCTCGGATCTCGATATATCCGTCCGGATGGCACACGGCGAGATCACCCGAATGAAAATAGCCGCCCTCGAAAGCCCTGGTCGTCGCGGACGGATTCTTCAGGTAGCCCTTCATGACGATATTACCGCGAAACATGATTTCACCGATGGTCTCGCCGTCGCGCGGTACTGGCTGCATCGTCTCGGGGTTCATGACCACAAGTTTCTCGAGCATCGGGTAGCGCACGCCCTGGCGCGCTTTCATCTCCGCTTGCTCGGTGACTGGAAGTGCGTCCCACTCGTCGTGCCAGGCGCAAACCACGGCCGGGCCATAAGTTTCAGTCAGGCCGTAGGCATGCGTGACCTTGAAGTTCAGCCGCGCCATCGCTTCGAGGATCGCCGGCGGCGGGGCGGCCGCGGCGGTCATGATATTGACCTGGTGTTGGATCCCGGCTTTCAGCGCGTCGTCGGCGTTTGCCATCAGGCTCAACACGATCGGTGCGCCACACAGGTTAGTGACCTTGTGCCGCTTGATTGCGTCGAAGATCGCGTCTGCCCTTACCGAACGTAGACACACGCTAGTGCCGTTTAGCGCCGCCAGCGTCCACGGGAAGCACCAGCCGTTGCAATGGAACATCGGCAAGGTCCAGAGGTATACCGGGAAAGCGTCCATATTCCAGCCGAGCACGTTTGATACCGCGTTGAGATAAGCGCCGCGGTGATGCGTGACCACGCCTTTGGGGTCGCCGGTAGTGCCCGAGGTATAACCAAGCGAGATCGCACGCCATTCATCCTCCGGCAGGCACCATTCGAACTCCGGATCACCCTCCTGGAGAAACGCCTCGTATTCGAGTTCGCCAATGAACTCGCCGCCATCGTAGGTCGGGTCGTCGACATTGACGATCAGCGGCTTGTCGTCAAGCTGCGCTGCTGCATCCCGCACTGTCGCGCTAAACTCACGATCGGTGAACAAGATCTTGACATTACCGTGCTTCAACTGGAAGGCGATCATGTCAGCGTCGAGACGGATATTGAGCCCGAGGATAACCGCGCCTGCCATCGGAATCGCGAAGTGTGCCTCAAGCATTGCCGGCAGATTCGGCAGCATCAGCGCAACGGTGTCGTCATCACCGACCCCGCGACGGCGCAACGCCGAGGCGAAGCGTCGGCAACGCGCGTAGGTATCTGACCAGCTACGCCGCAAGTCGCCATAAATCACGGCCGTGCGTTCGGGATAAACCGACGCTGCGCGCTCGATGAAAGTCAGCGGGGAAAGCGACGTAAAATTGGCCGCGTTTTTATCGAGGTCGGTCGAGTACGGGCTGGCCATCTATTTACCTTGCCACTCGGGTTTGCGTTTTTCGATAAACGCGTCGATACCTTCGCGCGCGTCGTGTGAATCCATGTTACAGGCCATACGCTCGGCGGCGTAGGCATAGGCCTCGGATAAATCCATACCCAGTTGCCGGTAGAACATGTCCTTGCCGAGCGCGATCGCGTGCGCCGACTTGGCGATGATCTTGCGCGCCAGCGCAACCGTCGCCTGCTCGAGCTCGGCGGCCGGAACGACCTCATTGACGAGCCCGTACGACTGGGCGGTCTGCGCCGAAATGAAATCGCCGGTCAGCAGCATGTGCAGCGCCTGCTTGCGGCCCATGTTACGGGAAAGCGGCACCGCCGGGGTCGAGCAAAACAGCCCGACGTTGATGCCGGATACGGCAAAGCGAGCTTCCTCGGCCGCGACCGCGAGATCGCAATTGGCAACCAGCTGGCAACCCGCGGCAGTGGCAATCCCGTTGACGCGGGCAATTACCGGCTGGCGCAGCTGGTTGATAGTCAGCATCATCTTGCTGCATTTGGCGAACAGCGCCTGGTGAAACTCCCGCTCCTCACTGGAGCGCATTTCCTTCAGATCGTGCCCGGGGCAAAACGCCTTGCCATTGGCGGCGATGACCACCACTCGCACCGACTCATCCTGGTCGATGGCGTCGAGCGCATGCTGTAATTCGTCGAGCATTTCGCCCGAGAGCGCGTTGTATTGCGCCGGCCGGTTAAGCGTCAGCGTGGTTATGCCGTCGCTGTCGTCACGCAACAGAATCGATTGATCGACTGCCTGGTCGGCGGTAACACTCATCGTCTTATCCTCGCTGAATCTTGTTCCTGATGTAAATCGAAAAATAATCGCCGTAGCGCGCCTGCAGCTCGGGCAGTTTCCAGTCCTGGCCGGTAACCTTACCGCGACACAGCGGGCTACCGCAATGGCAGTCGAGACGATAGTCGTCGGCGCGCTCCATCGAGTAATCGTGGCATAGCTCCTCGCCGGCGGCGATAGCGCGCATTGCGACGTATACCACCTGCCCACGGAAGCCGACGTTAGGATCGCAGGAGTGATTGATGAATACCGACATGTCCTCCACTTCATCGGGGCTTTGCGGCGCCAGGTAAAATTCGTCTTCGATTTGCAGTGCCATGTCGCCGGCCTCGGCGGTGGCTCGCGCCAGTTGGTCACGGGTGATGATATTGCCAGCCTTGATCGCCACGATCTCGTCTTTGGCGATAGGCTCGAGCGCGACCACGCCACGCCCTGCCAGCGTGTCGCTGCGTACTTCGATCTTGGGCGAACGCCAGGTTTTCATCCGCTACTCCGACTTGAACGCCGTTGATTCTATCACTATCGACGTCCCGGGAAATTCGATTTCTGTCACCCGTAAATACCCGCCAAACTAATCCACTCCAGATAAACTCAATAATTCTGGGTCAGAGTAAAAATTATTCCTTCTCAGCTACTTTGGGACCTGGTTTTAGCAGGCGCGCTCGTTGACCGCTGTTTCTTTCGATCATTTCCGTAAATGCTCTGGACCCCAGCACGAGCCCCTTATTTGCAGTAAATCTGATCTTTTTTAGCTCTTTCTCTGAAATCAATTCCGAGAAGAGGCCTCGATAGTTTTTCAACCGGGCTCTCTCGGAATTTCCCAGGGCCAGGTAAATCTCATGTGGTTGCCTGATTGCGGATTCAATTCCTAACGCGTTTGGTTTGTAGCTGGACCAGTGATAATCGCCGGGGTGGCAGACCATTCCGGCTCGCACCGGATTCAACTCGATGTAGCGCTGACAGGTTAAAAAGTAATCTTCAGCCTGAATCAGGCTCGATTTAAATCGACCTTCCCACAAGGTGCCGGTGCGTGAATATTTTCGGTTAAAGAAACGAACATAGTGGCGACCTATAAACTGCATCAGTTTAGAAGCGCCTTCAGAATTACTTGGTGTAAGCAACAAGTGGACGTGATTTGACATCAATACCCAGGCGTGCACGGCTACGTCGAACTCAATCGAGGCTTCTCCCAGGTACCGCATATACGTGGCTCTATCCTGATCAGACATAAAGCAGTCGACTCGGTTATTACCACGTTGAATGATATGAGCGGGCATTCCAGGCGGGCAGTATCGTCTTAAACGTGTCATGAGGTTCCTCCTTGAACTTTTGACAGACTCGAGATTATACCGCACAAAAGTTAGATGAATATATTACTCGAAGGGACTGGACTAGAGTTTTTACTCTGACCCAGAATTATTAATCGTTGTCGGTGAGGCCGGCGCCGGCGCCGGCGCGGGATTCCTCGGTTGCCGGGGCGTAGGTTTCGAAGGCCAGCGCGTCGATACGTTTGAAAATATCCTCGTCGATGCTGTAAGCCCCGGTCGACGCTACCTGTTGCGGGGTAGTCGCGTCGGACTTGCAACAGCGGACCTGGTCGACCTCGGCCAGCAGCAGGCTATCGCGATCGCCTTCGATCGACAGACCGTGGCCGAAGCAATCCAGACGCAGGCCTGACCAGCTGGTGGTAAACGCGCAACGATGGAAGCGCGCCGCCTGGCCCAGGGTTGCCGCCAGTAAAATCGGGTAGGCGGTTTTCCCGAGTCTCAACTCGTTTCCCTGCAGCATCGAAGCGGAACGATCGGCCAGCGCCGCGCCGGTTATGATCGGGCATAGCGGCCCGCCGTCAGC
Organism: uncultured Gammaproteobacteria bacterium; assembly: GCA_947260025.1. Classification (GTDB taxonomy): domain Bacteria; phylum Pseudomonadota; class Gammaproteobacteria. Next base: position 7,591 of record CAMYON010000058.1, on the reverse strand, counting down.
CCGCCAGGGTTCGAGATCGCATCGTGGAATAAAAGCGGCGTAATCCTTGCCTGACAGGCTTTGCAAATGGGCGAGCATGGTTTCGGGCCCCGGCAGATCGAAGGCCGCAAGCCAGCGCGCCGCCTTGCCGGCCTCCTCGGCGAGCCCCCATTCGAGCCCGCTGGCACGCGCCGCCTTGCGCAGGTAAACCTCGATCTCGGCCAGGGTGATGTAATAACTCAAGGCGCCTCTTCCAACAATTCATGCGGAAAAGGAGCATCCTGGTACATGCAAATTCGCACCCAGCGATCCGAACGCGGATCGAACCGGGTGGCGCCGAAAAACGACAGCTTGCAGCGCAGGATATCGATCGGCAACATATCGGCCGCGATCAGGTTGTCCTGGATCTCGGCATAAGGGTGCGACACCAGGTTTTGCACGCGGCGAACGGTATGACGGTGTTCGGGATGCGCCAGCAGAAACTCCGCCGTTGTCGGGCCAGCCTGCCAGGCCCGCAACGCGGCATGCAGTTGTTTGATGGCGCAACCGATCGCCAGCGGCAATTCGTACTCGGCCCCGGGTTCGTGAAAGCGTTCGCCAACGCGCGGCTCGAGTTTCTCGGCCGAGGTATACCAGAAGCGCGCGCGATTCTCGGGCTGCTCGTAGTCGACCGCGAGCGCCCAGGCACAGCGACTCTCGACGATCTCCAGCAGGTTCGCGACGGGCATCGAACCGTCGATAAAGAAACTGACGTGTTCGTCCGCGTCCATGCACTGGGCCAGATCGTCGACCAGTGCGCCGTAAGGTTCGAGCATCAACGACAGCAACTGTTCCTGGCCTTCCAGCGACAGCTTGTCTTCGGCCCAGCAGTAAAATCGGTCCCAGGGATGGTCGTCAGCGAGCGATTCCCGCTCGATATAAGCCGCCATTTTTTCGAGATCGGCGTGCAGCAAGGCCAGCTTCTCGATCTGGATCGGATGCTCGGAGTGCCATTGCGATACGTTGAACCGGGCACGCTCGAAATGCCGTTTGAATTCGTCGACGGCGCCGGCTTCGGCCCGCGGCAGCGAACGCACCCTCGCGAAAGCTTCCTCGCGCGCCATCATCCAGTTATTGAGCAACGCCGGGTGGTTGACCAGGAATGGCGCCATGCCCAGTCCCGTGGAATTGCCGACGCCGATACGACGCCGCAGTTCGGGCTCGATAACCACCGCCGCATCAGCGCCACTTGCATGGGCGATGTGCTCGATCAAATCGATGGAAAACGCTCGCGTCAGCCACACCGATAACAGTTCGGCCTGGAAGGGCCCACTGAGTTCGGGACGATCGCTGATCGCGAGGCGGTCGGCGGCACCGAACTTGCCGGAACCGTAGACCGCGGTGGTACGCACCAGGTAGCCAACAGCCTCGAGCTGATCGCGCTCTGGCTGCAAACCGGCGGCCAGTCGATCGATGACATGCCGCCACAGCCGCACCGAGCGATTAGCGCGCGACAGGCTGAGCTCGGAATCCGAAATACGTCCCGCCTCCTGCTTCGGCACGTTCAGTTCGAGCCGATCGAGGTCGGCCTCGTCCGGAATGCCGTCGAACAACGTGAAGGTCGCGTCCCAGGCCGTGGCGATAACACGATCCGAGCGCATGTCGTCCGGCAGATCGTGCGAAAACGCAACCAGCGAGTAGGTGCGCTCGGGGCCGTAGACGGTGTAAACCGCGCGTCCGAAACCCTGCTCGTCGATGGCCCACAGGTTACGCTTGAACCGCCAGTGCTCTTTTTTAAGCCGCCGTAACAGGGCCCGCATGAAAGACAGGCGGGTCTGGTGAAAACTACCCATGCGCGCGAGGCGCATGACCACCTCCGGCGAGCGTCGGTAGTTTGCCGCCTCGGGCATCGGGTTGTTAGCAGCGCAGTCGGTAGTCTCGTTCATTCAATAGTCCGGGCCGAAGTTCTCGTCGAAGAAACGCAGCCAGTTATTGCCCATGATTTTCGCGGTATCGGTGGCATCGAAACCCGCCGCGAGCAATCCCTTTTCGATGTTTCCGAAATCGCGGTTGTCGTTGAACCAGGGCGGCATCGGCGGGAAGCCGGCATTGCTGGCCGAGCCTTCGCCGTAATCGATTTTCTTGGTCCAGCGGCCAACGCGCATCCATTCGACCACCGAATCCGGCTGGTCCTGGCACAGGTCGGAACCGAGCCCGATATGATCGACGCCCATGACTTCGGCGCAATCGGCAATCATCTGGCAAAAGCTTTCCAGGCTGCAGTCGCCGCCGCCCTGCAAATGATGCGGGTACATGCTAAAGCCGAGCATGCCGCCGGTTTCACCGAGACCCCTCAAAATCGCGTCCGACTTGTTGCGCAGCGCCGGGTGCCAGAACGCCGGGTTGGCGTGGGTGACGACGATTGGGCGCGCGCTGATCTCGATCGCTTCCAGCGTCGAGCGCTCGGCCGAGTGGCTCATGTCGACGACCAGGCCGACGCGATTCATTTCCGCGATGACTTCGCGCCCCATGCGCGTGATGCCCGGATCCTCGGCCTCGTAACAGCCGGTGGCGAGCAGCGACTGGTTGTTGTAGGACAGCTGCATGAAACGCGCGCCCAGCGTGTGCAGGATTTCGACCAGGCGGATATCGTCCTCGATCGGCGACGGATTCTGGAAGCCGTAAAAGATCGCGGTGCGGTCGGTGTCGCGCGCGAGACGAACGTCGTCGCCGGTAAAACCCTGGAATATCAGGTGCGGGAAACGCTCGAAGTAGCTGTTCCACTGTTCCATGTTGGCCACGGTTTCGCGGAAATTTTCATGATAGGCGATGGTCACATGCACCGCGTCGACGCCGCCAGTGCGCATCTGCTGGAAGATTTCTTCGGACCAGTTGCAGTACTGCAGCGCGTCGAT
>CAMYON010000058.1:0-4684 GCA_947260025.1 uncultured Gammaproteobacteria bacterium | reverse complement strand
CGGTATAGAATTCCTGCGCGTATTGCCCCTGCTCGCGCGGCCCGTAGGACGACTCGCCGCGCCCCCCGAAGGGCACGTGGTAATCGGTGCCGGCGGTCGGCAGGTTGACCATGACGCAGCCAGTTTTGACATTGCGGCGGAAATGCGTGGCGCGCGCCAGGCTGCTGGTGACGATGCCGGCGGTAAGGCCGAAGCGGGTGTCGTTCACGGTGGCCAGCGCCTCTTCGTAGGAGTCGACCCGGATCACGCAGGCGATCGGTGCGAACAGCTCCTCGCGGTTGATTTGCCAGTCGTTTTGCGTACCGGTAAACACCGCCGGCGTCATGAAGTAACCCTCGGTGGCGCGCTCGACATGCTCGCCGCCGCAGAGCAGTTCAGCGCCTTCTTTCTTGCCGAGCTCGACATTTTCAAGATTTTGCTGCAACTGGACTTCACTCGCCACCGGGCCGATCTGGGTGCCCGCCTCGAGCGCATGCCCAACCACCATCTTGTTCGCGCCCTCGGCCAGTTTCTCGACGAAACGGTCATGCACGTTCTTGTGCACGACCAGGCGTGACGACGCGGTGCACTTTTGCCCGGTGCTGCCGAAAGCGCCGTTGAGCGCGCAGGCAAGCGCAACGTCGAGATCGGCGTCGTCCATTATCGCAAGTGCGTTCTTGGAACCCATTTCGAGCTGTATCTTCGTGAAATTGCCGACCGCGGCCTGCGCGATACCGCGACCCACCGGCACCGAGCCGGTAAAACTGATGGCGTTGACCTGCGGGCTTTCGACCAGCTGCTGACCAACGCCGCTGCCCGAGCCCATCACCAGGTTGAACAGCCCGGCCGGAACATCCTGGCGTGAAATAATCTCGGCCAGCGCCACCGCGCTCGCCGGCACCAGGTTGGCGGGCTTCCAGATAACCGCGTTACCGAAGGCAAGCGCGGGGGCAATCTTCCATACCGCGGTCGCCATCGGGAAATTCCATGGCGAAATAACCGCCACCGTACCCACCGGCTCGCGGCGCACGTCGACCTCGATGCCGTCGCGTACCGAGTCGGCGTTGTCGCCGATCTGGCGCAGCGCCTCGGCCGCGTAGTAGGTAAAGAATTGACCCGAACGATAAACCTCACCCTTGCCCTCGGGCTGGGTCTTGCCTTCTTCGCGCGCCAGCAGCGTGCCGAGTTCCTCGCAGCGCGCTATCAGTTCATTGCCGATCGCCATCAAGACGTTATAGCGGCGTTCGAGCCCGGCCCTGGACCACTCCCGCTGCGCGGTCTCGGCCGCATCGAGCGCACGCTTTAACTGCGCATCGTCGGCCTGGGCATAACGACCGATAGTGTCGGAAAGATCGGAAGGGTTGATATTGTCGATTTCGCCGACCCCGGCAAGCCATTCGCCGGCAATGAAATTCTGGTTTGGGTTTGACATTAAATTTTCCGGGGAAAGCTCAGAAACAGGCTTACACCATAATTCCGGGGCCTGCCGGCGTCAATGGCAAAGACCTTAGTTGGCAAGTTATCCCGGCCTCAGTCGACGGAGGTTACTATCCCGTTGTCGCCTCGTTTTTGCGCCGGGGTTCGGTGCACCGCGGATGCCGTCAATCCAGCACCAATGTATCGCCGATTTTGACGGGACGGAACTGTTCGAGCGGCAGTCCGCGGCGGGTCATTTCCGAGGTCAGCAATTGCGCCGGTTCGAGCATCGGCTCGATGGTGAGCTCGAAGGTACCCCAGTGAATCGGCAGCGATTGCTGCGCCCTGACCTCGAGATGGATATCGATTGCCTGTGCCGGGTCGACGTGATGCACTCCCATAAAGTAGCGCGGCGCGTAGGCACCGATCGGAATCATGGCCAGTCGAAACGGGCCCAGCCGTGATCCAATCTCCTTGAAATAGGTATCGTTGTACCCGGTATCGCCGACAAAATAGCTGCGGAAATCGTCGATCTCGACCACCCAGCCGCCCCACAGGGTCTTATTGGTATCCCAGAGGGTACGCCTGGACCAGTGCTGCGCTGGCGTCATCGTAACTTCGACCCGCTCGTTGAAACGGTGGCTTTGCCACCAGTCGAGTTCGACCACCCGCTCGGCGGAGATACCCTGCTTCTGAAACCAGTTTTTGAGCCCGAGCGGCACGTACCACAGTACCGAATCGCCGAACATCGCGACGGTATCGCGATCGAGCGAATCGAAGTGATTATGCGAAATGACGACAAAATCGATGGACGGCATCTGTTCGAAGCTCAGCGCCGGCTGGGTATAGCGCGGTTCGACCAGGAAATCGTAGGTAAACGGGCGCGGCGTCAGGTGTGGATCGGTCAGGTAATTGACACCGCGGTACTGGACCAGCGAGGTCGCATGACCGACCCAGGTCACACGCGGCTGCGCGGCGTAGGAACCGATCAGTTCGAGGTCGGCATTGCCGACGATCGACGCGACTTCCCGCGGGTCGCGCGGCGGCGGATCGTCCTCGCGCAGGCGCATGAAGAAGTGACTGATCATCGAGGCTTTACGCTCACTGATAAACTTGCCATCGCCATGGTGCGCCTTGTCGGGATCAAAAGCGATCTTCGGCGAGCTGCTGCAGCCATAGAGCAGCCCACAGATGATAATCAGTAGACACTGGTAAAACGGTTTTTGCTGCTTCATCCGGTTCATTTGGATACCATAACCCGAGTTGCCAAGGATATAAACATGTTGCAGAAACTCTGGAACCCGGAGGTCGAAACGCTCAGCCGGGAACAGGTATGCGCACTCGAAGCACCGCTGATAGCCGACCAGATTCGCTACGTCTACCAGCACAGCCCCTACTATCGAAACAAGTACGACCTTGCCGGCATCGATCCAGCGACGATCGATTCACATAGCGCACTGGCACGACTGCCGTTTACCGAAAAATCCGACATTGCGCAGGCGCAGCAGCAGGCAGAACTGTTCGGACCCAACCAGTGCTGCGATTTCGACCATATCATACGGATGACCTGCACCGGCGGATCCACCGGCGAACCCACGCGACTCGGCTGGACTCGTAACGATATCGATGGGTACAACGAAATGGGGGCGCGCGCGCTGTGGGCCATGGGCTGCCGACCGCGCGACCTGGTCATCAGCTGCCTGAACTACTCGATGTACGCGGGGGGCATCATGGATCACGGCGCCTTCGAGACGCTGGGCGCCGGCATCCTGCCATACAGCATCGGCAATTCCGAGCGGCTGCTCGAGATGCTGGCGCGTTTCCCGCCGCGCGCGGCAGGCTACTCGCTGTTCATGACACCCTCTTACGCGGTGCGGCTGGCCGATATCGCGCAGCAGCGCGGTATCGACCTGCATCGCCTGAACGTTACCCGGGGGTATTTTTCCGGCGAGGCCGGGCTGCAGGTTCCGGGATATCGCGACAAGATCGAACAGGCCTGGGGCATGCGCGCGATGGACATGTACGGCACCGCCGAGCTCGGGGTACAAAGCGGCGAGTGCGAACATCGCAACGGTCACCACTACTGCGGGGCGGGACTGGTGGCGGTAGAACTGGTCGATCCCGCGAACGGCGAAATTCTTGCTTTCGAAGACGACAGCGTGGGCGAGCTGGTTTACACCTCGCTACGGCGCGAGGCCTGCCCACTGATTCGCCTGCGCAGCCATGACATCGTGCGCATTTATACCGAGGCCTGCGCCTGCGGCCGCCACAGTTTTCGGCTGCACACGCTGGGTCGCAGCGACGACATGTTCATCGTCAAGGGCGTTAACGTGTTTCCGCTGGGGATACAGGAGGCTTTGCTTAAACATAGGCCCGAAATCAGCGCCGAATTCTTCGTCGAGTTACCGCGGGAGCCACCGATCGACTATCGTCCGCGACTGTGCATCGAGGTTGCTCCGACGGTAACCAGCAATCGCTACGCCGAACTGGCACAGGCAATCGTATCGACCTTGCAACAGCAGTGTAATTTCAGCGCAACGGTGGAGTTCGTGGCCCAGGGATCGATTGCCACGGAGCACAAGACGCGCCGCCTGTACCGCGCTTACCTTGACCAGACCGCCCCCGCACTCGAGATTCTGTACCGCCAGTAGCCGTCCGCGCCCGACGGGATCAGGCGGCCGGCTGCCGCTTCGCCAGGAATTCGGTCATGTCCTGGTTAGACAAAGGCTTGCTGAAATAATAGCCCTGGTAGTACTTGCAGTTGAATTTCTTCAGCAGCTCGAACTGCTCCGGGCCCTCGACACCCTCGGCCACGACTTCGAGACCCAGGTGCTTCGACAAGGCCAGGATCGACGCCACCATCGCCTGGTCGCCGGTATCGTTGCAGATGTCCTCGACGAAGGAACGGTCGATCTTGATATGGCTGACCGGCAGGTTCTTCAGGTGCGCCAGCGACGAGTAGCCGGTACCGAAATCATCGAGCGAAAAGCTGATGCCGCGATTGATCAATTCCTGCATACGCTGAATCGCGTCATCGATATTGTGAATGATATTGTGCTCGGTGACTTCCATGATGATATTACGGGTCGGCACGTTGACGCGCTCCAGCTGGCTCTGGATATTTTTCGCAAACTGCTTGTCGCGAAACTGTCGTGGGCTGATATTGATGCAAAGCAGGAAGTCGTCGCCAAGCAAGCCCTGTTGCACCCACAGCGTCATTTGCTTGAGCGCGGTTTCGATAACCCAGCTGCCCACTTCGACGATCTGGCCCGAGGTTTCGAGCACGTCG
>CAMYON010000057.1 GCA_947260025.1 uncultured Gammaproteobacteria bacterium | reverse complement strand
CGCCATGACCTTGGTCAGCGCCGCGGTCAATGTCGTCTTGCCGTGATCCACGTGACCGATGGTGCCCACGTTAACGTGGGGTTTGGTTCTCTCAAATTTCTCTTTGGACATATCTAAGTTCCTCGAAATACAATAAACCTGTAGACATTTTAGGAAAATCGCACTGCGCTTTTCCTAAAATGTCTACCGCTTCAGCGTCATCCCCTCGCTAGCCTAAACGGCCCCCGACGGGTATCTTCCAATTTTCCCGAGATTCCCGCTTACGCGGGAATGACGGCCTGGCGTCAGCCACCACCCTTGATCACCGAGTCGGCCACACTCCTGGGCGCTTCGTCATACTTTTCGAATTCCATCGAGTATGTCGCGCGACCCTGTGTCGCCGAACGCAGGTCGGTGGCATAACCGAACATTTCAGCCAACGGCACCGAGGCTCGAATAATCTTGCCCGATACCGATTCCTCCATCCCCGCCACGATTCCGCGGCGGCGATTCAGGTCGCCCATCACGTCACCCATGTAATCTTCGGGCGTAACGACTTCGACCTTCATAATCGGTTCCAGTAACACCGCGTTGGCCGCCTGGGCGCCTTCGCGCATCGCCAGCGAACCCGCCAGCTTGAACGCCATTTCGTTCGAGTCGACATCATGGTAGGAACCGTCATACAGCGTTACCCTGACATCGACCAGCGGGAAACCGGCGATCACGCCGTTTTCCATCTGCTCCTGCACACCCTTGTCGACCGCGGTGATATACTCGCGTGGCACCACGCCGCCGACAATGGCGTTTTCAAACTCGTAACCCGAGCCACCCGGAAGCGGCTCCAGCTTCAACCAGACGTGACCATACATGCCGCGTCCACCGGTCTGACGCACGAACTTACCTTCCTGCTCGACCGTGTTGCGTATGGTCTCCCGGAACGCAACCTGTGGCTTGCCGATATTGGCTTCCACACCGAATTCACGTTTCATGCGGTCGACGATTATATCGAGGTGTAATTCACCCATACCCGAAATAATCGTCTGCCCCGATTCTTCATCGGTCCGCACCCGGAACGACGGGTCTTCCTTGGCCAGCTTGCCGAGCGCAACGCTCATCTTTTCCTGGTCCGATATCGTTCTCGGCTCTACCGCCACCGAAATTACCGGATCCGGAAACTCCATGCGTTCCAGCATGATCCTGTCATTGATGTCGCACAGCGTATCGCCGGTGCCGACATCCTTGAGACCCACGGCGGCGGCGATATCGCCGGCGCGCACCTCTTTCAATTCTTCGCGCGAGTTGGCATGCATCTGCAACACGCGACCGATACGCTCCTTCTTGTCGCGCACCGAGTTGTACACCGCATCCCCGGCATTCAGTACCCCCGAGTAGACCCGGAAGAATGTCAGGTTGCCGACGAACGGGTCGGTCGCGATCTTGAACGCCAGCGCGGCAAAAGGTGCCTTGTCGTCCGCGGGACGGTCGCCCTCGTACTCGCCTGCACTGTTAACGCCCTTGATCGGCGGTACGTCCAGCGGTGACGGCATGTAGCGGATCACCGCGTCCAGCATCGCCTGCACGCCCTTGTTCTTGAAGGCAGTGCCGCATAACGCCGGTACTATCTCGCCGCTCAGGGTTCTGATTCGCAGTCCCTGGTGGATTTCTTCCTCGCCGAGGTCGCCCTCTTCGAGGTACTTGTCCATTAATTCATCGTTGGCTTCGGCCGCGGCTTCCACCATTTTCTCGCGAAACTTCTCGCAGTCGGCCAGCATCTCCTCGGGAATTTCCTGTTCCTCGTGGCTCGTGCCCATGTTGGCCTCGTCCCAGATGATCGCCTTCATCTTGACCAGGTCGACCACGCCGCGGAAATTTTCCTCGGCGCCGATATTCAGCTGAATCGGAACCGGGTTACTGCCGAGGCGGTCGTGAATCTGATCGACCACGCGCAAAAAATCCGCGCCCGAGCGATCCATCTTGTTGACGAAAGCCATGCGCGGCACGTTGTACTTATTGGCCTGCCGCCAGACGGTTTCCGACTGCGGCTCGACGCCACCCACCGCGCAAAACACCGCGCAGGCTCCATCGAGCACGCGCAACGAGCGCTCCACCTCGATGGTGAAATCGACGTGTCCCGGCGTATCGATGATATTGATGCGATGCTCATCGAACTGTTCGCCCATGCCTCTCCAGAAACAGGTCGTCGCGGCCGAAGTAATGGTAATACCCCGTTCCTGCTCCTGCTCCATCCAGTCCATCACGGCAGCACCGTCGTGGACTTCGCCGATCTTGTGCGAGACACCGGTGTAGAACAGGATCCGTTCCGTCGTGGTGGTCTTGCCGGCATCGATATGGGCCATGATGCCAATGTTTCGATACCGCGTTATCGGTGTCGTGCGAGCCACCGTTATATCCTTTGGGTCAGAGGTCAGTAATTACCAGCGGAAGTGAGCAAATGCCTTGTTCGCTTCAGCCATGCGGTGCGTGTCTTCACGCTTCTTGACAGCCGTACCCTTGTTTTCCGAGGCGTCGAGCAATTCGCCCGCGAGCTTTTGTGCCATCGTCTTTTCACCGCGCTTCTGCGCGGCCTCGATCAGCCAGCGCATCGCCAGCGTGTTACGGCGCGAGGCGCGGACTTCGACCGGCACCTGGTAGGTTGCACCGCCGACCCGGCGTGACTTGACCTCTACCATCGGGCGCACGTTCTCGAGCGCCTTCTCCATCAAATCGACCGACTCCAGGCTGCTTTTCTCGGCAACGTTGTCGAGCGCGTAATACATGATCTTTTCCGCGGTGGATTTTTTACCATTGCGCATGATCATGTTGATAAATTTGGCGATCTGCAGATCATGGAACTTCGGATCCGGCAGGATTACGCGTTTCGGGACTTCTCTACGTCTTGGCATCTGGCTACCTTTGACTTATGACTTGGGGCGCTTGGCGCCATACTTGGAACGGCCCTGGCGGCGATCCGGCACGCCCTGGGTATCGAGACTACCGCGCACCACGTGGTAGCGCACACCAGGCAGGTCCTTGACACGGCCGCCGCGGACCAGCACTACCGAGTGCTCCTGGAGGTTGTGGCCCTCGCCACCGATATAGGAAGCCACTTCGTAACCAGTCGTCAAACGCACACGCGCAACCTTTCTTAACGCCGAATTCGGCTTTTTCGGGGTTGTGGTGTAGACGCGGGTGCATACCCCACGCTTTTGCGGTGACGCCTCGAGTGCGGGCACGTTACTCTTGCTGCGCCGGGACTGGCGCGGTTTACGTACCAGCTGGTTAACTGTTGCCATCTATTCTACTCTCCTGGGAGTAATCAATATTTCCGGATTTATAACGAACAGCAGGCCATACATTACGTATAGCCTGCTATTCTGGGAGGCGGAATTTTATGGGCGAAACCGCCGCCTGTCAACCGCTTATTCCGATACCGCGGTCTCTTCCGTGCCGGTTTCGGCAGCAGCTTCCAGATCTTCCATTTCCGGCATAACCGGCATTGCCGGCTGCAGACGCTTGCGGCGACGCTCCTCGTGGTAAGTCTGCCCGGTTCCCGCCGGAATCAGTCGACCCACGATAACGTTTTCCTTGAGACCGCGCAGATCGTCCTTGGCACCCTTGACGGCTGCCTCGGTAAGTACGCGCGTGGTTTCCTGGAAAGACGCAGCGGAGATGAACGACTCGGTGACCAGCGATGCCTTGGTGATACCGAGCAGGTCCTGTTCATAGGTTGCCGGTTTCTTGTTTATCGCAATGGTCTTGTCGTTGACATCGAGCACGCGCGCCTTGTCGACCTGGTCGCCACGCAGCAGCCGCGTGTCGCCACCATCGATTATGGTGACCTTGCGCAGCATCTGGCGCACGATAACCTCGATGTGCTTATCGTTGATCTGTACGCCCTGCAGACGGTAAACGTCCTGCACTTCGTTGACCATGTAGTTAGTCAGATCGCGCACGCCCTTGATCCGCACGATATCGTGCGAGTCGAGCTCACCGTCAACCAGAACTTCGCCCTTCTCGACAGACTCGCCCTCGAACACGTTGATATGACGGAACTTCGGAATCAGCGTTTCGTTAGACTCGCCTTCGCTGTCGGTAATAACCAGCCGCTTCTTGCCCTTGGTTTCCTTGCCGAAGGATACGGTACCGGTTATTTCGGCCAGGATAGCGGGCTCTTTCGGCTTGCGGGCTTCGAACAGGTCGGCAACCCTCGGCAGACCACCGGTGATATCGCGGTTCTTCGACGATTCCTGCGGAATCTTGGCGAGTACGTCACCAACCTTGATCCTGGCGCCGTCCTCGACGTTGACGAAAGCACCGCCCGGCAGCATGTAGTGCACCGGAATATTGGTACCTGCGTAGCACAACACATTGCCCTTGGCGTCTACCAGTTCTACAGTCGGGCGCAATTCCTTACCCGCATTGGAACGGATCGAATCGTCCATGACCTCGATCGTGGTCAGGCCGGTCATTTCATCGACGCGATGCTGTACCGTCACAGCCTCCACGAAGTCGGTAAACTTGACCTTACCCGCAACCTCGGTGACAACCGGGTGCATGTGCGGATCCCAGGTCGCCACCGCAGCGCCGGCTTCGACCTTGGCGCCGTCCTTGATCGAAAACTCGGAGCCGTAAGGAATCTTGTATCGTTCCTTTTCACGACCGGTGGCCTCGTCGACAACCCCGACTTCACCCGAGCGCGAAACCGCGATCAGGCGCTTGGCCGAATTCTGCACGACCTTGACGTTGTGGAAACGTACGGTACCGCTGTTCTTGACCTCGATACTGTTAACCGAAGCCGAACTGCTGGCGGCACCACCGATATGGAAAGTACGCATGGTCAGCTGGGTGCCGGGCTCGCCGATCGACTGCGCGGCAATTACGCCCACGGCTTCGCCCTTGCCGACCTTGTGTCCGCGGGCCAGCTCGCGACCGTAACACTGCACGCAGATGCCGTGGCGAGCTTCGCAGGTCACCGCCGAACGCACCTTGATCTCATCGACGCCCAGTTCATTGATCATTTCGACTTCGCGTTCTTCCAACAGAGTGCCATTGGGAATGACGACCTTGCCTTTTTCGTCCTCGAGGTCCTGCTGGATGACACGACCCAACACCCGCTCACCCAGGTCGACAACGATATCGCCACCTTCGATGACCGGACGCAGCTCGATGCCCCCTTCGGTGCCACAGTCGTCCATATTGACGACCAGGTCCTGAGAAACGTCGACCAGGCGGCGCGTCAGGTAACCGGAGTTCGCGGTTTTCAGCGCCGTATCGGCGAGACCCTTGCGCGCGCCGTGAGTCGAAATAAAGTACTGCAGTACGTCGAGGCCCTCGCGGAAGTTCGCGGTAATCGCGTTCTCGATGATCGAACCGTCAGGCTTGGCCATCAGGCCACGCATGCCGGCAAGCTGGCGAATCTGGGCTGCGGAACCCCGCGCGCCCGAATCGGCCATGACGAATATCGAGTTGAACGAATCCTGAACCACCTCGTTACCCTCGGCGTCGACCACGGTTTCCTTGCCGATTTCGTTCATCATCGCGCGCGCCACCTTGTCGTTGGCATGCGACCAGATATCGACCACCTTGTTATAACGCTCGCCAGAGGTTACCAGGCCGGTAGCCCACTGCTTTTCGATGTCCTTGATTTCAGCCTCGGCGGCCTTGATCAGATCGACCTTTTCCGACGGAATAATCATATCGTTTACACCGATCGAAATACCCGAACGCGTGGCGTAGTGATAACCGGTATACATCAGCTGGTCGGCGAGAATGACCGTATCCTTTAGACCGACCTCGCGGTAACAGGCGTCTATCAGTTTGGACACCGCTTTTTTATCCAGCGTCTTGTTGATCAGCGAGAACGGCAGGCCTTCCGGTAGCATTTCGCTCAGGATTGCGCGCCCCACCGTGGTATCGACCAGGGTCCTGGTCTCCACCCGGTTGCCTTCTTCGTCACGGTGGAATTCGGAAACGCGGCACTTGATGCGTGCCTGCAACTGCACCACCTTGTTGTGATAAGCGCGCAGCACCTCCTTGGCGTCAGCAAAGGCCATACCTTCGCCCTGCACGTTTATCTTGTCGCGCGTCATGTAGTACAGCCCGAGGATAATGTCCTGGGTCGGCACGATGATCGGCTTGCCGTTGGCGGGCGACAGGATATTGTTGGATGACATCATCAGCGCTCGTACTTCGAGCTGCGCCTCGATCGACAGCGGCACGTGTACCGCCATCTGGTCGCCGTCGAAATCGGCGTTGAACGCGGTACAGACCAGCGGATGGAGCTGGATTGCCTTGCCCTCGATCAGGATCGGTTCGAACGCCTGGATCCCGAGACGGTGCAGGGTCGGCGCACGGTTGAGCATAATCGGGTGCTCGCGGATGACTTCTTCCAGGATATCCCAGACTTCCGCGACTTCGCGTTCCACCAGCTTTTTCGCGGCCTTGATCGTGGTCGCGAGTCCGCGCATTTGCAGCTTGCTGAAAATAAACGGCTTGAATAGCTCCAGCGCCATTTTCTTCGGCAATCCGCACTGGTGCAGCTTCAGCGTCGGGCCGACCACGATAACCGAGCGGCCCGAGTAGTCGACACGCTTGCCCAAAAGGTTCTGACGGAAACGTCCCTGCTTGCCCTTGATCATGTCGGACAACGACTTCAGCGGGCGCTTGTTGGTACCGGTGATTGCACGGCCGCGACGACCGTTGTCGAGCAACGCATCGACCGACTCCTGCAGCATGCGCTTCTCGTTACGCACGATGATATCGGGCGCGTTGAGCTCGAGCAGGCGCTTGAGACGGTTGTTACGATTGATTACACGACGGTACAGATCGTTCAGATCCGAGGTCGCGAAACGGCCACCGTCGAGCGGCACCAGCGGGCGCAGATCCGGCGGCAGGACCGGCAATACGGTCATGACCATCCACTCCGGACGGTTGCCCGAATCGATGAAGGCTTCTACCAGCTTGAGCCGCTTCGACAGGCGCTTGAACTTGGTTTCCGACTTGGTGCTCTCGATCTCTTCACGCAGCGCCTGGGCTTCGTGGTTCAGGTCGACATCGCGCAGCAGTTCGTAGACGGCTTCGGCACCCATCTTGGCATTGAAATCGTCACCGAATTCCTCGATCGCCTCGAGGTAGGCCTCGTCGGTCAACAGCTGACCTTTTTCGAGGGTTGTCATACCGGGATCGATAACGACAAAGCCTTCGAAATACAGCACCCGCTCGATGTCGCGCAGCGTCATGTCGAGCAGCAGGCCAATACGTGACGGCAGCGACTTCAGGAACCAGATGTGCGCGATCGGGCAGGCCAGCTCGATGTGCCCCATGCGCTCGCGGCGCACCTTGGTCTGGGTGACCTCGACGCCACATTTCTCGCACACCACGCCGCGGTGCTTGAGGCGCTTGTACTTGCCGCAAAGACATTCGAAGTCCTTTACGGGACCGAATACCTTGGCGCAGAACAGGCCGTCACGCTCCGGTTTGAAGGTACGGTAGTTGATGGTTTCCGGCTTCTTGACCTCACCGTAGGACCAGGAACGAACCATGTCTGGCGAAGCCAGCCCTACCCGGATGTGGTCAAAATCTTCGTCCGCACCCTGTTTCTTTAAGAGATTCAGTAAGTCTTTCATGATTATTCCTGCTCCAGTTCAATGTTCAGGCTCAAGGAGCGAATCTCCTTGAGGAGCACGTTAAACGACTCCGGCATTCCTGCCTCCATACTGAAATCGCCGTCGACGATGTTCTTGTACATCTTGTTACGGCCGTTGACGTCGTCCGACTTGACCGTCAACATTTCCTGCAAGGTGTAGGCCGCGCCGTAAGACTCCAGCGCCCAGACTTCCATCTCGCCGAAACGCTGGCCGCCGAACTGCGCCTTGCCGCCCAGCGGCTGCTGGGTAACCAGGCTGTAAGGCCCGGTCGAACGCGCATGCATCTTGTCGTCGACGAGGTGATTGAGTTTCAGCATGTACATGTAGCCCACGGTGACCGGGCGATCGAAAGCTTCACCCGTGCGACCGTCGACCAGCGTCGTCTGGCCGGTTTCCGGCAATTCCGCCAGCGCCAGCATATTCTTGATTTCCTCTTCCTCGGCGCCGTCGAATACCGGTGTCGCCATCGGCACGCCGTCGCGCAGGTTGCGGCAGAGTTCCAGCACATCATCGTCGCTGAGCTCCTTCAACCTCAGCTTTTCGCCGTTGTTGTTGTAGATTTTCCTCAGGAAAGTCTTCAACTCTTCGACCTTGCGCTGGTTGTCGATCATCTCGCCGAGCTTGAGGCCGAGTCCGGCCGCAGCCCAACCGAGGTGCGCCTCGAGGATCTGACCGACGTTCATGCGCGACGGTACGCCGAGCGGATTCAGTACCACGTCTACCGGGGTACCGTCTTCGCGATAAGGCATATCCTCTTCCGGCACGATCATCGAAACCACACCCTTATTACCGTGGCGTCCCGCCATCTTGTCGCCAGGCTGCATGCGGCGCTTGACCGCGACGTAGACCTTGACCATTTTGAGCACGCCGGGTTTCAGATCATCACCCGCGGTAACTTTCTTCTTCTTTTCCTCGAACAGGCGGTCGAATTCGGCGCGCTGCGCTTCGAGCTGCTCGTTGAGCGACTCCATCTGCTTGGCGAGCTTGTCGTCGATAACGCGGATCTTGGACCACTGGTCACGACCGATCGATTCGAGATAATCGGCGGTAATCACGCCGTTCTTCTTCATACCGCCCGGTCCACCGCTGGCCTTCTTGCCGGTGCACAGGCGCGCCACGCGCTGGTAGATATTTTCTTCGATGATGCGAAACTGGTCGTCCAGGTCCTTCTTCAGCGAGTCGATCTCGATACGCTCGTTATCGAGCGCGCGGGCATCTTTTTCGACGCCGTCACGGGTAAAGACTCGCACGTCGACGACAGTTCCGGTCACGCCCGACTTCATGCGCAGCGAGGTATCCTTAACGTCCGATGCCTTTTCACCGAAGATCGCGCGCAACAATTTCTCTTCCGGGGTCAGCTGGGTTTCGCCTTTCGGGGTGACCTTGCCAACCAGGATATCGCCCGGCTTGACTTCGGCACCGACGTAAACCACGCCGGATTCGTCCAGCTTGGACAGCAGGCCCTCGCTGACATTCGGGATATCCGCGGTAATTTCCTCGGCGCCGAGCTTGGTGTCACGCGCCAGGCAGGACAGTTCCTCGATATGCACCGTGGTAAAACGATCTTCCTTGACCACGCGCTCGGACAACAGGATCGAGTCCTCGAAGTTGTAACCGTTCCAGGGCATGAACGCGACCTGCATGTTCTGCCCCAGCGCCAGTTCACCGAGATCGGTCGAAGCGCCATCGGCGAGCACGTCGCCAGCCTCGATCACGTCACCCGGACGCACCAGCGGCTTCTGGTTGATGCAGGTGTTCTGGTTGGAACGCGTGTACTTGGTGAAGTTGTAGATGTCGACACCGGGCTCACCGGCGCTGGTTTCGGAATCATCGACCCGCACCACCACACGGCTGGCGTCGACCGAATCGACCACGCCGCCGCGCTGGGCCTTGACCGTGGTTCCCGAATCGACCGCGACCGCACGCTCCATGCCGGTTCCGACCAGCGGCTTTTCGGCGCGCAGGCAAGGCACCGCCTGGCGCTGCATGTTGGAACCCATCAACGCGCGGTTGGCGTCGTCGTGCTCGAGGAACGGAATCAGCGAAGCCGCGACCGATACGATCTGCTTCGGTGAGACGTCCATGTAATCGATCTTGTCGGCAGTCGACAGAATCGATTCGTTCTGATGGCGACAGGGAATCAGTTCGTCGGTCATCACGCCCCTCTTGTCGAGGGTGACGTTGGCCTGCGCAATCTGGTACTGGCTTTCCTCGATCGCCGACAGGTATTCGACCTGGGTGGTCACCTTGCCATTGACAACCTTGCGGTACGGGGTCTCGAGGAAACCGTAATGATTAGTGCGGGCGTAAACCGAGAGTGAGTTGATCAGACCGATGTTCGGGCCTTCAGGGGTCTCGATCGGGCATACGCGGCCGTAATGCGTCGGATGCACGTCGCGCACTTCGAATCCGGCACGTTCCCGCGTCAGACCGCCTGGCCCCAGGGCCGATACGCGGCGCTTGTGGGTAACTTCGGACAGCGGGTTGTTCTGATCCATGAATTGCGACAGCTGGCTAGAGCCGAAGAATTCCTTGACCGCGGCGGCTACCGGCTTGGCGTTGATAATATCCTGCGGCATCAGCCCCTCGGATTCGACCAGGCCGAGACGGTCGCGCACCGCGCGCTCGACCCGAACGATACCGGTACGGAAAGCGTTCTCGGCCATTTCACCGACGCTGCGGATGCGACGGTTACCGAGGTGATCGATGTCGTCGACGTTGCCGTTACCGTTACGGATATCGATTAAAACTTTCATCACGTCGACAATATCTTCGGTCGACAGTACACCTTCGCCATCGATGCTTTCGCGCCCCAGGCGGCGGTTGAACTTCATGCGGCCGACTTCGGACAGATCGTAACGCTCGGCGTTGAAGAACAGGTTCTGGAACAGGTTCTCGGCCGACTCGCGCGTCGGCGGCTCGCCGGGACGCATCATGCGATAGATTTCAACCTTGGCTTCGAGATCGTTGGTGGTCGGATCCAGCGCCAGCGAGTTTGAGATATAAGGTCCGCGATCGACTTCATTGGTGAAGATGGTGCGAATCTGCTTGATACCCTTGTCGCGAATCATCGCCAGCATTTCCTCGGTGATTTCATCGTTCGCGTTGGCAAAGATTTCGCCGGTTTCGCTATCCACCAGGTTTTCCGCCAGCACCTTGCCGATCACGAAATCGTCAGGAACGGCCAGCAGCTTGATCTTGGAAGCTTTAAGTTGCTTGATATGCAGTGCAGTGATGCGGCGACCCTGCTGCACCAGCACCTTGCCCTTGACCTTGATGTCGAAGGTCGCGGTATCGCCCTTGAGCCAGTCGGCTTCGAGCTGCATGTTGATCCCGGTTTTGGCAAACTTGAAAACGTTGTGATCGAAAAACATTTCGAGCATCTGCTCGTTATCGTAGCCGAGAGCGCGCAGCAGGATACTCGCGGGCAACTTGCGGCGGCGGTCGATACGCACGAACAGCGAGTCCTTGGGATCGAATTCGAAATCGAGCCAGGAGCCACGATAAGGAATGACGCGTGCGGAGAACAGCAGCTTGCCCGAGGAATGCGACTTGCCGCGGTCATGATCGAAGAACACGCCGGGCGAACGGTGCAGCTGAGAAACAATAACCCGCTCGGTACCGTTAATCACGAAGGTACCGTTTTCGGTCATCAGGGGCATTTCGCCCATGTAGACTTCCTGCTCCTTGATATCCTTGACCGAGCGATTCTTGGCCGAGGCTTCCTTGTCATAGATCACCAGGCGCACCAGCACGCGCAACGGCGCTGCGTAGGTCAGGCCACGGATCTGGCACTCCTTGACGTCGAATACCGGATCGCTGATGCGATAGCTGACATACTCGAGCTCGACGTTGCCGCTGAAGCTGACGATCGGAAAAATAGATTCGAAGGCGCGCTGCAAACCGGTGCCTTCCTGGTTCCCTTCGGGGTTTAGAAAACGCTTGTACGAGTCGGTTTGAATTGCCAGCAGGTAGGGCTCATCGACCACTGCCGGACGCTTGCCAAAATCCCTGCGAACACGTTTTTTCTCAGTAAAAGAGTATGCCATTTATAGTCACCAGTAATAACGTTTTCATATCGTTTGCGGCCGCATCATCGCCGCAAGCACGCGCGGGCCGATGACTTTCCAGTCATCAGCCCTCGCATTTTAAGTATGGGCAAACCCGGTCCGCATTCCTGACGCGTGCGCCACCCATTCCGCATCGAGGCGAATTTTAATCGACCCCACGGCGGATAGCGGCGAGAAATGCAGGCGAGTGCCCAAGAACCGCGAGCTTACTTAAGCTCTACGCTTCCGCCAGCTTCTTCAAGCTGCTTTTTCATTTCCTCGGCTTCGTCTTTGGAAGCGGCTTCCTTAACGGTAGTCGGCGCACCTTCTACCATGTCCTTCGCTTCTTTCAGACCGAGGCCAGTGATACCGCGAACTGCCTTGATAACACCAACTTTCTTGTCACCAAAACCGGTCAGAACCACGTCGAACTCGTCCTTCTCTGCGGCGGCTTCGCCACCTGCGTCACCACCCGCGGCTGCGGCCGGCGCTGCGGCAACGGCTGCTGCAGCAGATACACCGAACTTCTCTTCCATCGCGGCGATCAGATCGACGACTTCCATGACCGACATGTTCGATAAAGTTTCCAGAATGTCTTCTTTTGAAACTGCCATTGATTTGCTCCTGATACAGAAAAATAAAAATTATTGCTTCTGGTCGCGAATCGCGGCCACGGTACGGGTCAACTTGCTGGGCACCTCGTTCATGGTGCGCGCCAGTTTTTCCACCGGGGCTTTCATCACGGCCATCAGCATGCTGATAGCTTGATCGTAGGTTGGCAACGAGGCCAAACGCTTGATTTCCGAGGGATCGAGCAGTTCACCGCCGAAGGCGATCAACTTGACCACGAGCTTGTCGTTGTCTTTCGAGTAATCCTTCAGAACCCTGGCGGCTCCGCCCGGTTCTTCCATCGAAAATGCGTAGACCATCTGACCTTGCAACGCGTCAGTCATGCAATCGTAATCGGTACCTTCGAACGCACGTTTGGCCAGCGTATTCTTGACCACGCGCATTTGAACGTTCGACTCACGAGCCTTGACGCGCAGCGCGCTCATCTCGCCAACAGTCAAGCCCTGATACTCGGCGGCAATGACAGAATGCGCCTGCGCAGCAACCTCGGCGACCTCGCTGACCACGTTCTGTTTTTGCTCAAGAGTTAAAGGCATATGACTTCTCCTGATTAAGTTAAACACCGGGCATAGCCCGGACCTTAAATCCATTTAGCGGCGTAACGCCGATTCCCTCACGACTTCTTAACCAGGTATTCCTGTCTCAGAAGATCGCCTACGCAGGAAATTAAGATCGATTAGATCACCCACGGTCTTTGACGAGTGGCCTGCCTGGGCAGGCCGTCTCAAAGATTCTACTATCCGTCATTTTCGCGTCAGCGAAAATGACTCCTTAAATCGTCATCCCCGCGCAAGCGGGGATCTCCCGACTTCCGCGAGATCCCGGATAGTTGCTGCGCAACTTCCGGGATGACATCGGCTTGGGCCGATGTCACTTCAGGCCCAACGAAGCCTGGTCAACCGCGAACCCGGCACCCATGGTGGTCGAGATCGAGATTTTCTTTAAATAAACGCCTTTCGACGCGCTTGGCTTGGCCTTATTCAGATCTTCCAGCAAGAACTCGAGGTTTTCGCGCAACTGCGCCACGTCGAAACTTGCCTTGCCGATAGTGCAATGCACGATGCCGCCCTTGTCGGTGCGGTAGCGCACCTGTCCCGCCTTGGCGTTTTGTACCGCGGTCGCGACATCGGGAGATACCGTGCCAACCTTGGGATTAGGCATCAGGCCACGAGGACCGAGCGTCTGACCCAGTTGGCCGACGATACCCATGGCATCGGGGCTTGCGATAACCACGTCGTAGCTCAGGTCACCGGCTTTCATCGAATCCGCCAGGTCCTGCATGCCGACCACATCGGCACCGGCCGCCTTGGCCTTTTCGGCATTGTCGCCCTGCGTGAAGACCGCGATACGAACCTGCTTGCCGGTACCGTTAGGCAGTACGCTTGATCCGCGCACGTTTTGATCGGATTTACGCGGATCGACACCGAGGTTGATCGCCGCGTCGACCGATTCGTCGAATTTGGCGTTTCTGCATTCCTTCAAAAGGCTTAACCCCTCGTCGATCGCATACTGTTGTGTCGCATCGAACCGGGCCTTGTTTTCGGCCATGCGCTTGGACATTCTTGCCATGTTACACACCCTCCACGTCGAGGCCCATGCTACGGGCACTGCCGGCGATAATGCGGACGGCCGCATCCATGTCGTTAGCGTTTAAGTCTTTCATCTTGGTGGTCGCGATTTCCTCGAGCTGCGCACGGGTTACCTTACCTACCTTTTCCGAATTCGGAGTGCCGCTGCCCTTGGCGACGCCTGCCGCCTTGCGCAACAACACGGCCGCCGGCGGTGTCTTGATTTCAAAGGTGAAACTCTTGTCGGTGTAAACCGCGATGATTACCGGCAACGGCATTCCATTCTCCACGTCCTGGGTCTGGGCGTTGAACGCCTTGCAGAATTCCATGATGTTGAGACCGTGCTGGCCGAGCGCGGGACCCACGGGCGGGCTCGGATTTGCAGCACCCGCAGGCACCTGCAACTTGATGTAGTTTTCTATCTTCTTAGCCATTTTAGCTATCTCCCGGGTGCAAGCGGACCAGTCAAAGCTGACCCTCCCCATCGTTGAGGCTATTTTAAAGCTACTGCGCTCGCAGATCCTGCTTTAAAGAATCGCGAAAAATGCTCATTTACTAGCGTGTAAACTGCGCTTTTTCGCGATTCTTCGCCTTGTCTCTGCTTCGCTCGTGACGCTTTAAAACCGCCTCAAGTTCAAACAATTCTGGCGTTAGCCAGAAACCTAAATCTATTCCCTAGCCTTTCTCGACCTGGCCGAACGTTAGTTCGACCGGTGTAGAACGACCAAAAATCTGTACCGAAACAAGCATTTTGCTTTTTTCGTAATTCACTTCTTCGACCACGCCGTTGAAGTCGTTGAACGGCCCGTCGTTGACGCGCACCACCTCGCCAACCTCGAACAATACCTTCGGGCGCGGGCGATCGACGCCTTCCTCGACACGATTCAGGATCGCATCTGCTTCGGCTTCCGTAATCGGCGCCGGCTTGTCGCTGGTCCCGCCGATAAAGCCAAGTACCTTCGGCACTTCCTTGACCATGTGCCAGGTATCGTTGTCCATCTCCATCTGCACCAGCACGTACCCCGGGAAGAACTTGCGTTCGCTCTTGCGGCGGCTGCCTTCGCGCATTTCGACCACTTCTTCGGTCGGCACCATGATGTCACCGAACTTTTTCTTGTGCGGTGACGTCGCAATTCGGCTCTCGAGCACCTTCTTTACGTAGGATTCGAATCCCGAATAAGCGTGTACCACGTACCAGCGCTGGTTCGGGTTCTTATCCTTTTCAGGCGCTTCAGCTTCGGCTTCTTCGGCCGCGGGAGATGCTTCCGCTTCAGGCTTCTCCACCGCAGCTTCCGCTTCAGGCTTCTCCACGGCAGCTTCCACCACGGCTTCTTCAGCCACAGGAGCTTCTACAGCGGGTTCCTCGGCGAGGGCTGCCGCTGCCACGGATTCTTCCGCTACCGGAACTTCAATTTCGTCTTTTGGATCAGCCATTTTCTAAGCCAGTATCTTGCTAATGCTCCATCCAAGGAACATATCGAATAGCCACAACATAATTGCGACCAGAATAACCATGAAAAGAACCGCTATCGTGGTCTGCAGCGTTTCCTGGCGCGTCGGCCAGACAACCTTGCGCACCTCGACCCGGGCATCCTTGACGAAACCGAGGCTACGCCGACCGGGCTCGGAAGTTGCCGCGATTAAAAACGCGACTACCGCCACTGCCAGCATACCCAGTACACGCAACAGCTGGGATTCTTCCTCGAAGTAATAGAAGCCCACCACACCGGCGATTAACACCAGTACGGCAGTCATTAATTTAAACGTATCGATCGCTGACGATGGCTGTTCGGTCTTGGTGACCACTAAATACCTCGAATTTTCACAATAATGGCAGGACAGGAGGGAATCGAACCCCCAACCTGCGGTTTTGGAGACCGCTGCTCTGCCAATTGAGCTACTGTCCTAATCTGCTGGCAGAAGTCACTCTTGCCATCAAACAAAGGGCGGGGATGGTAGCCCATCTCCCGCCCTGATGCAACGCTAATATCCGACTTATTCGATAATCTTGGATACGACGCCGGCACCCACGGTACGACCGCCTTCGCGGATCGCAAAACGCAGCCCGTCTTCCATCGCAATCGGCGCGATCAGCTGG
>CAMYON010000056.1 GCA_947260025.1 uncultured Gammaproteobacteria bacterium | reverse complement strand
GAGATCGTACATGGGGTTGACCTCAAGCTGCATCGTGGCGAAGTCATGGGCCTGATCGGCGAATCCGGCGCCGGTAAATCCACTATTGGACTGGCTGCCATGGGATTTACCAAAGACGGATGTCGTATCGGTGAGGGGTCCTCGATTGATTTCGACGGCATGGAATTGACGACTACCCCGCAATCGGATCTTCAGTCCTTGCGTGGCGCGCGTATCGCCTACGTGGCACAATCGGCGGCGGCGTCATTCAATCCGGCCCACAAGTTAATCGATCAGCATACCGAGGCACCGATTCAATACCGGATCCAGAAACGTCTCGAAAGCCAGGAAGATGCGATGGAATTGTATGAACGTCTGCGCTTACCTAATCCCAGGGAAATCGGTTTTCGTTACCCGCACCAGGTATCCGGCGGTCAGTTACAACGTGCCATGACGGCAATGGCAATGGCTTGTCGTCCTGACCTGATCATATTCGACGAACCTACGACCGCGCTCGACGTCACCACGCAGATCGAAGTATTATCGGCGATTCGCGATATCGTCAAGCAGTTCAATACTGCGGCCATTTACATTACCCATGACCTTGCGGTGGTGGCGCAAATGGCCGACGTCATCAAGGTCCTGCTCAAGGGCGACGAAGTCGAAGAAGCCGATACCCGGACCATGCTGGAGAATCCCAAAGACGACTACACCAAGTCATTGTGGGCGGTGCGCGATTTCAAACGCGACCAGAAACCGCGGCCGACCGAGGGCGAACCGTTGATTTCGGTTAGAAATGTCGATGCCTCCTACGGCGTTACTCCGGTACTGTACGATGTCTCGTTCGATATCTTCAAGGGGATGACGGTTGCCGTGGTGGGTGAATCGGGATCGGGCAAGTCGACCGTCGCCCGATGCATCACAGGCCTGTTGCCGCCGACCAAAGGCGAAATTCTGTTCCAGGGCACACCGCTACCGACGGATTACCGCGATCGAAGCAAGGACCAGTTGCGCCAGGCGCAGATGATTTACCAGATGGCCGACACCGCGCTCAATCCCAAGGTCAGGATTAGCGAAATAATCGGGCGACCCGCTCAGTTTTATAGCGGGCTACATGGATCAGCGCTGAAGAATCGTGTCGATGAACTGCTCGACCTGATCGAGCTGGATCCTTCGCAGTACTACAACCGCTATCCGCCGGAGCTTTCCGGGGGCCAGAAACAGCGTATCGGTATCGCGCGTTCGCTCGCTGCAGAGCCCACCTTCATCATCTGCGACGAGGTCACCAGCGCGCTCGACCAGCTGGTGGCGGAAGGCATCCTGCGGCTGCTCGACAAACTGCAAAACGAATTGGACCTGTCTTACATGTTCATTACTCACGATCTGGCGACGGTGCGCTCTATCGCGGATGAAGTCGTGGTCATGCAGTACGGCAAGGTGGTCGAACAGGGTCCCAAGGATGAAATGTTCAAGCCGCCGCATCACGAGTACACCGACCTGCTGTTATCCTCGGTGCCGGAAATGGACCCGGACTGGCTGACCACGCTGCTGGAAGAGCGTGGCGTCGACGACATCGGCGAGGCCGCCAAGGCAAACAAGTCGGACTGAGTACGGCGACAACTCGCAAGCACCAGATGCCCACCCTCGACGGTGGGCATTTTTTTGTCCGCATTACAGGGGTTGAGGCGGGATACCGGGCTAACAAACCGCACTGGCCAGCAGCATAATCGGCAGGCAATAATCCGACCCCCGCAGTATGCGAGGGTCGGATATTTTCAGGCTTACTACCTTTGCACATATAACCGACGTGATTCTCGCTTAGCCCGTGTTAATTTTTTGTTTTCGGGCGCAGGCGGCAGGCGACGTATGTTTTTTGCTTTTGCTCATAGGCCTGTTACTGCTGTCCTGATATTATTGGGTACAGAATAATTCTTAATGTGGGCATAAATGAAATCACTTAAGGCGATCTGGTCTGCTTTGTTCGACAGCCTGCGTGATTTACTGCCCATCATTGTCGTCATAGGCTTCTTCCAGCTTGCGGTTTTACAGCAACCAATACCCAATTTTGGTGAAATCGCGATCGGCATCGTGTTTGTCGTAATCGGGCTGACCCTGTTCGTTCAGGGCCTCAACATGGGCCTGTTTCCAATCGGCGAAACCATGGCCTATTCCTTTGCCAGCAAGGGCAGCCTGTTCTGGCTGCTCTGCTTCGCGTTCGCGCTGGGTTTCGGCACCACCATCGCGGAGCCTGCGTTGATCGCTGTGGCCGACGAGGCGGCGCTGGTCGCGGCCAACGGCGGTATGATCGAAAACTCCAAGCAATCCATGGCGTCCTACGCGAATGGCCTGCGCGTGACCGTCGCGATGTCGGTCGGTTTTGCAATCGTGCTCGGGGTATTCCGCATCATCAAGGGCTGGCCGATTCAGTACCTGATCGTCGTCGGCTACAGCGGAGTCGTCATTATGACGATTTTTGCACCCAAAGAGATTATCGGTATCGCCTACGATTCCGGCGGGGTAACGACTTCGACGATTACCGTGCCGCTGGTCACGGCGCTGGGCGTGGGCCTCGCGAGCTCGATCAAGGGACGCAACCCAATGGTCGACGGTTTTGGCCTGATCGCTTTTGCGTCGCTGACCCCGATGATTTTCGTGATGGGTTACGGCATGGTGGTGTGATTCGACGATGCTGCATATTCTGACCGACCTTTTTTTCGTAATCGTCGCCACGATTTGGGATGTATTGCCGATCGCGCTGATAATTTTTGGCTTTCAGTTGTTTATCCTGCGCAAACCGATCCCCAATCTGAAAAGAATCTTAACCGGTTTCGTGCTGGTGCTGCTGGGCCTCGGATTTTTTCTCGAGGGCCTGCAGGCCGCGCTGTTTCCGCTGGGCAAGCTCATGGCGCAGCAGTTGACCGATCCTGTATTCATCCTCGGTGACGACGCACCGCACGTGCTTCAATGGTGGGAGTACCAGTGGGTTTACCTGTTCGCCTTCGCTATCGGGTTCTCGACGACCATTGCAGAGCCATCGCTACTGGCGGTTGCGATCAAGGCGAACCAGGTATCGGCGGGCAGCATCGGAGTCTGGGGTTTGCGCATCGCGGTTGCGATCGGGGTCGCGATCGGCATTGCGCTCGGGGTTTACCGGATCGTCACCGGCACCCCGCTCTACTGGTACATCATCACCGGCTACGTGTTCGTATTGATTCAAACCATGTTTGCGCCGCGCATGATCATCGCGCTGGCTTACGATTCCGGCGGCGTTACCACGTCGACCGTGACCGTGCCGCTGGTCGCGGCGCTCGGCCTGGGCCTCGCCAGTACCGTGCCCGGCCGCAATCCCCTGCTCGACGGCTTTGGCTTAATCGCCTTTGCCAGCCTGTTTCCCATCATGTCTGTACTTGCCTACGCCCAGTTATCGGAGTGGCAAACCAGGCGTAGCACTAAAGCCAGGAACCCATGAGGCATAATCATGCACTTTAAACTAATCATTGCACTAACCGAGGATTCGATCACCAACAAGGTCGTCGAGGCTGCCAGGGATAAAGGCGCGACCGGTTCTACCGTGATTTCCAGCGCCCGCGGCGAAGGCCTGCAGGTGGCCAAGACTTTTCTCGGCCTGAGCCTGGACACCCAGCGCGACGTGATTTTACTGCTGGTGGAGGAGCACATGTGCCGAGATATTCTCGAAACCATCGCGACGGCGGGCGAGTTCGAGGCTAATCCCGGGTCGGGCATTGCCTTCAGCATCGACGTCGAAGACGCCGTCGGTGTATCCCACCAGGTTGACCAGTTAGCAGAAATTGTAGAGGAAGAGATATGAGCGACAGAAAAATTGTGCGCGTGCGCGACGTTATGAAAACCGAGTTCGATATGGTCGAGGGCATGGATACCGTGGCGGCCGTGTTGAAAAATTCGAAGCACCCGGAATCCAAGTGTTTCATCGTCAACATCAGACACGAGGACGACGAGTACGGCATCGTGCTGTTGTCCGATATTGCCAAGCAGGTACTCGCCAAGAACAAGTCTCCGGAACGGGTCAACATTTACGAGATCATGTCGAAACCCGTTATTCACGTGGATCCCGAGATGGATATTCGTTACTGCACGCGCCTGTTCGAAAACTTCGGTATAGGTCGAGCGCCGGTAGTTGAAAACAAGCGCGTTATCGGCATCATCGGCTACACCGACATTGTGCTGGACAGCGTACGCGATCGCCTGATGTAGCGCTTTACGCGATACCGCGTTGCAGCCGCATCAAACTGGCCGGAGGGACCGCTGCGGTTAGCGCTGTAACCCGGGGCAACCTGACGGTTGTGGGACCGCTACTTTACTTTTTGGGATTTGAGGAAATTCACCGCCTCGTGCGCGTGTACCTCGGCATTGCGCACCAGGTTATCGAAGTGCCGCAGCAGGATGCGCACATACTCGGTGGTATTGAACGCAAAGTACATCTGCCCAACATATACCGCCGCACGGCGTGCGCCGAAAATGGTGTAGGGCACCGAGTAACGTTTGCGCCCATCGTACAGATATAGCCGGACGCTGGGATAGAGTTCCTCGAGCGTTTCCAGCATGAAGCCGACCTGCTCCTTACGCGCCTTAAGCCCCAGCTCCCGCCACAGGCCTTCGCCACGGCAAAATCCGACCAGTTTTTCGCGCGGCATGCAGATCTCCAGGTCGTTGTCCGGACCGCGGGTGAAATTGAGATGGTATCGCGCCTGCTCCTTGGCGCGGCTAACCGGACGTTCGACAACTTCTCCATACTCGTACTCGAGCACCTGGTCGGTCTTGACGATATCCGGCAATTGCACCGGGACATAGCGGATTTTCAAACCCTCTGCCTCCTCGTACCAGCGCTTCAGGTTATCGTCCGCCGGGCTTTGCTCATGCGGGGCAACTTCGAATGACTGGCGCAGAATTTCGGCGCCGTAGCGGCTATCCTGGCTCAGGCCGAGTAACCAGTCGGTACTGACCTGTAGCGATCGCGCCAGCGACGCCACGGTGTCGGCACGCGGCATGCGCATGTTTTCCCCGGACAACAACTGCGACAGGGTCGAGCGGTCGACACCGGTTTCGCGTGACAATTCGGACTGGTTCAAGGCTCTTTCCTGCATCGACTCGAGTAGACGCTTACGGAAGATTGCGACTATTTCCTGCTTCTTCATTGTTTATGCCACTAATTGTTTCTTAAATACTACATCATTATATTTTAGTAAACATAATTTCTTTCGTGCTTGCCATAAAAACATCGACAAAACAGCATGGTGAGCATAACTTACAAAACCCCACAAGAATCAGGTGTTTATGCACTTATGACAACCGGCAATCTTCGCGCTGCGAATTTCATCTCCGCGAAAATCGAATGGCCCACGTGGCTGTTGCTGGTTGTTGTCTATAGCGTATGGATGTCGTTGACGTTTTACTGGGACAGTATTCCTGCCTGGTTGCTGTGGCTGATTGGTGGTTACACGGTCGCCCTGCACAGCTCCCTGCAGCACGAAGCCCTGCACGGACATCCGACGACGAATAAACGCATCAATATCGCCCTGGTCTGGCCGCCACTCACCCTGTGGCTGCCGGTCGAGCTATACGTCAAGAATCACCTGCGCCACCACCGCTCCGATTTGACCGTCCCCGAACTCGATCCCGAGTCGTTTTTTGTTACCCGGGAAAAATGGCAGAAACTCGCCCGTTGGCAGCAGCGGATGCTGGTTTGCAACAATACGTTTCTCGGCCGCATGCTGCTAGGGCCCTGGCTGACGGTTGGCGGCCAGTACCGTCAAGAGTTTGCCCGGTTGTGCAGCGGCGATCGTCAACAACTGGGGATCCTGTTACGCCATGTCGCCAGCGTGGGAGTACTGCTCTACTGGATCATCGCGGTTTGCCAGATGCCGTTCTGGATTTACCTGCTGGCCTTCGCCTGGCCCGGTACCAGCATGATGCTGGTCCGCTCGTTCCTCGAACACCGCTACGAACCCGATGAAAAACAACGCACCGTGCTGGTCGACGGCTGCCCGGTTACGCGACTGCTGTTTCTGAACAACAACTACCACTGGGTTCATCACAATCACCCGGAGCTGGCCTGGTACCGTATTCCCGCGGTCGCGAGGCGGGAGCGTGACGAGGCGCTGCGAGACAACGGTAACTACTGGTATACCGGCTACCTCACGATTGCCTGGCGCTTCCTCGTGAAACCCTGGACGCACCCGGTCCACCCGGCGCACTGATCCCGTGCCCTTTGCTCAGCGCTGCGCGCAGCAGCGCTTGAATTTTTTACCGCTTCCGCAGGGGCATTTTTCGTTACGCCCCGGTTTCCAGGGCATGAAGCCCGGCGGCAGCATCTTTCCGTCGGTATACATCCATTTACCCTGCTCGCGCATAAATGAGCTGAGTTCATGCACCGCTTCGACGCTGTCGTGCGCCAGGAATCGAGCCTCGAATTCGACCCTGGCCGCGGTCTCGCCGTCTTCGAACGCGAGAATCTCCAGCCCGATCCAGCGTATCGCGGGATCGAGCGCCAGGTCGGGGGGACAATAATCCGCATGCCAGGTGGTTTTAAGGTGGCCCAGCTCACCGAGCGCGTAGGCGCTGTAGCGCGAGCGCATCAACTGCTCCGCGTTTTCAGGCAGTGCATCCTGTGATATAAATCGACCGCAGCAGCGGTCAAAAGATTGGCCGGATTGACAAGGACAGTTCATAAACAGCGAGAAAAAGGATTACTATAGCATCATGTCTCATGCACTAGATGTATTACGCAGCCGTTTCGGCTACGACGAGTTCCGCTTTCAGCAACAGCAAATCATCGACAACCTGATCGAGGGTCGCGACGCTTTGGTGCTGATGCCCACCGGCGGCGGCAAATCACTGTGCTACCAGATTCCCGCGATCCTGCGCGAAGGTGTCGGCATCGTTATTTCGCCGCTGATCGCGCTGATGCAGGACCAGGTCGACGCGCTCGCCCAGAACGGACTCAGCGCGGCCTTTCTCAACTCGACCCAGACGCAAGAACAACAGCAGGACGTGCGCCGGCGGCTGCGCAACAACGATATCGATTTACTCTATGTCGCACCCGAACGCGCGCTCGGCGACGATTTTCTGCAACTGCTGGCCGAGTGCAGGATTGCGCTGTTCGCGATCGACGAGGCGCACTGCGTGTCGCAATGGGGGCATGACTTCAGACCCGACTACCGGAAGCTGACTCGCCTGCACGAGCAATTTCCGGGAGTGCCGCGCATCGCGCTGACCGCGACCGCCGATCAGCGTACCCTGGGCGAAATCGAACAGCAGCTGCAGCTGCAGGACGCGCAGCGCTTCGTACATAGTTTCGACCGACCCAACATCTTTTACCGCGTTACCCAGGGCGATAACAACCGGCAACGACTGTGGTCTTTCATCCAGGCCAACCATGCGACCGACGCCGGTATCGTTTACTGCCTGTCGCGCAAAAAGGTCGAAGAGACGGCAAAATGGCTAAGCGATAAAGGGCGTCTCGCGCTGCCCTATCATGCCGGTCTCGACAAGCACACCCGCGCCGAGCATCAACGCATGTTTTTGCAGCAGGAAGGCGTCATCATCGTCGCCACCATCGCCTTCGGCATGGGAATCGACAAGCCTGACGTGCGCTTCGTCGCGCACCTGAACCTGCCAAAAAACCTGGAATCTTATTACCAGGAAACGGGCCGCGCCGGGCGCGATGGCGAACCGGCCAACGCGTGGATGGCCTATGGTCTGCAGGACATTATCATGCTGCGGCAGATGATGGCGCAAAGCGACGCCGACGAGCAGTTCAAACGCGTACTCCAGCATAAGATGGAAGCGATGCTCGGTTTTTGCGAACAGACCGGCTGCCGGCGACAAACCCTGCTCGCCTACTTCGGCGAAATCCTGCCCGAACCCTGCGGCAACTGTGACAACTGCGTCGAACCGCCACAGACCTGGGATGCCACCGAGGCTGCACAGATGGCGCTGTCCTGTGTTTATCGAACCGGCCAGCGCTTCGGCGTCAACTACGTCATCGACGTACTAATGGGTAACACCAGGGACCGCATCCTGCAAAACCAGCACGATCAGCTCAGCACCTTCGGAATCGGCGACCTGGATCAGAACGAATGGCGCAGCCTGTTTCGCCAGTTGATCGCCCTGGGTTACCTGTATGCCGATATCGACAATTACGGCGCGCTCAGAATGACCCGGGAATGCAAACAGCTGCTCAACGGCAGCATGCAGTTACTGTTGCGCAAATTCGAAAAGCCGATCAGGACAGTCAAACCGGCCGCGACCAAGGCCTCGCGCGAACTGCGCGCCGCCGATACGCCGCTGTTCGAGGCCTTACGTCTGCATCGCAAGCAGCTGGCGCAGGAACAGGGGGTACCGCCTTACGTAATCCTGCACGACAAGACCCTGGCTGCGATTTGCGAGCACCGGCCCGACAGCGTAGAAGCACTGTCACTGATACCGGGCATTGGCGAGCGCAAGCTCGAACTGTACGGTGACGATCTGATTCGAATTACGCTCGAGCATCCGGTGGAAGACATCGCAGACCATAGCGATAGCCTGCCGGCCTGATCGAAGGTTTAAGCCCTATTTCCCGCTGCCGGCTTCGACTAGCCTTAATGGATATTGAATACCAATCGGCCGATCGCCGCGATCATTATCACGCCGGTATTGCACGCGTAACATAAGTGCCTGTGAGTTCGAGCAAAATTGGCAAACAGTCACAGTATTTCCCGCCAAATGGTCCATACTATTTGTTATTCGGCTGATACGGCGCTCCCGGTAGCAGTTATCGGGAGTACCAGTTATCGGAAATTTGGCAATTAATAGTTATTTTTTAATAGCTATTTAATCGATTTGTATTAGAACTAGATTCGGCACGATTCGAACAAAGCATTTCTCGAAAAACAGGAAAACCATGGATTCAAGCGATTCACAGACATCCTTCGACACGGATGAATTCATCTTCAGGGAAGGCGACCCGGGTGACTGTGCTTATATCATTGAATCGGGCATGGTCGAGGTGGCGCTCGACAAGGACGGGCGCAAACTCGTTATGGCGACACTCACCAAGGGCGACATACTGGGCGAGATGGCGATCATAGACCGGCTGCCGCGTAGCGCCTCGGCCCGGGCGATCGTCCCTACGGAAGTAATGGCGATCCCGCTCGACTACGTCAGTCAGAAAATCGAACAATCCGACCCTACAGTACGCATGTTCCTGCGGCTTGCCATGGCGCGTTACCGTGATCTGAATGTGCGCCTGGGGCAGGTTTTCGAGGGTTTGTCCCTGGGCCAGTTCGATGCCGAAGGCGACGGCTTCGCCGCCAGCACGATGGAACTAAAAAGCCTGATACCCCAATTCCTGGAAATGCACAAGCGTATCGATTCCGCCGTAACCAAGCCAGCTCAAACCGAAAGCGGTGCTATCTTTGGCGAAAAAACGCTGGAGATAACCAAGTTGCTGGTCACCGAGGATAAAATGCTGCAGGCAGCCATGACGAAGAAAGAATTTCGCCTGCATTACCAGCCGATTGTCGATTTGTCCAACAACAAGATTGTCGGATGCGAGGCGCTGGTGCGCTGGAACCATCCCTCCGGGGAACTGTTGCTGCCCTCTCGTTTTTTGACGCACGTCGAGAACAGCGACCTGATTATCGACCTGGGATACTGGATAGCGGAGCAGGCATGCGATTTTCAAAGTCGCCTCTGCAACGATTTTCAGCATGATATTTTCGTCGCTATCAACCTGTCCGGCAAACAGTTCGAAGACAACTTCCTGGTCCCGAGCCTGGCCGACATCATGGACAAAACCGGCGCTCGGCGCGAACGCATCAAGTTCGAAATCACCGAGAGCCTGCTGATAGACAATCCGGAACTCGCGACCCAATCGCTGCACCAGCTGAAAGAGACCGGGGCGAAACTGGCCATCGACGATTTCGGCACCGGATATTCGAGCTTTAGCTACCTGCACCGTTTTCCGTTCGACACCCTCAAAATCGACCGGGTATTCGTCAGCGCGATGGCGCGCAGCGAGAAGAGCAATCAGATCGTCAAGTCACTGGTCAACCTGTCGCACGACCTGGGTATGGACGTGGTGGCCGAGGGTATCGAATCCGAGCAGGAAGCCGAATTGATGCGCAGTTATCAAACCGCATTCGGGCAGGGTTTCTACTTTTCGAAACCAGTAAACGAAACAGATTTCGTCAAACTGCTGCAAAAACCGCAGGTGGAACTCGCGGGCTAGAAAATCCGCAAAAAATCCGCTTGATTTCTCAATTGGATGCGGAAAACACCCGTCGTTAACCGAAATGTGCCTTGGTCCACATCTATTTCTCCTGAGAGTGTCTAGTATTTCAGCTTTACGTACCACGAGACACTCAGATGGCTAGTAGTACACAAAGCGTATTGGACACTCTCGAAGGCCGGAAGTATGTAATCGGCAGAGAGGGGCATATCTACATCAGTGATCCCGCTGCCAGCAAGGAACATGCGGAAATGCAAATTGTCGGCGGCAGAATCCAAATTCGCGACCTGGGTTCGACCAACGGAATCTATCTCGTAAAAAATAATAAAGCAGTCCGTCTCAAGGAAGAGTACGTGGAACCGAACCAGGTTCTCGCGATTGGAGAGCAGAAGTGCACGGTCAGGAGCTTGCTGGAAACTGTCCACGCCTTCGATGCCTGATCCTGTCTGGTCGAGCGCTATCGCTCCTGGCTGGAAGACCCCACGGCAATCAGCCTGTCAGATAACGCCTCGATCTGCTGCCAGGTTTTAGCCGGTAGCGCCACGCCCTGTCCGACACTTCGCTCACGATGCTCGCGTTCGCGCTCCCCCGGAATTTCGACACGCTCGAAGCCGGGCGCTGGCGGGCAGTGGCGCAATTCATCGAGAATCTCCTCGGCAACCCGCTGTAGCGTCGATGGCTCACGGTATATCGTGGTATCCAGCGTCAGCAACAGCCAGCTGCCCTCGGTTTCGGTCGGGCCCAGCATGGCCTCGGCAACAATTTCGGCAGCCAGCGCCAGCGCGTAGCCCTTGTGCCCGCCAGAAGGCATGATTGCACCACCGCGAAAGTAATCCTCGGGATCGCGGGTAACATTACCCTCGGTATCCATCAAGACATTATCGGGCAGTCGCGCGCCAGCGCTGCGCGCGGCGTAAATCCAGCCGCCAGCAATCTTCGAGGTGGCGAAATCGAACATCATCGGACCGCGCGCCCCACCCGGTACCGCGATACTGTAGGGATTGGTCGGCAGCATCGCACGCCGACCGCCATAGGGCGCTACCTGGCGCCATTTCTCGCGCCCGCCGCCACCGAAGCAGATGCTCAGAAAGCCCTGGCGGGCCGCTGCCTCGGTGAAAGCACCAAGCCTGCCCGTATGACCGACGTTGCGGATCGCGAGCGCGGAAACGCCCTGCTCGCGAGCCACCCTGCAGCCCTCTTCAATCGCGAGGCGCATCGCCGGAATGCCGATACCACCGTTACCATCGACAATCGTTGCACCCCGGTCGATTACCCTGATTTCAGGGCTCACGTCTGGCCGCATGTATCCCGATTCGAACTGGTTGGCGTATTGCAGCGTGCGCATCAATCCATGCGATTCCATACCGCAGAGGTTCGAATCGGCGAGATGCTCGGCAACCTCGCGCGATATCTCGGCACTGCAGCCGATGTTTTCGAAGATCCCGCTTACCAGCGCAACAATTTCATCTGTCGGAACAATAACTCGTGCTTCTTCGAGTTCGAGCTTGCTACGCACCTCGTTTTGATTCATCGCCGCATTTTTATTCTGATAAGGAGTTGCTAGTATAGTGCTTGCGATCCACCAGGGAATCCTTTCGAGGCCGCATTTACCAGCGTTAAATTAGCCAACGACCGCATCCAGTCGTTTAAATATTGTAAATAAACAAACATAAAAGGGGTCGATTCGATGAGGGCGGTACTGGCATTTATTTTACTAACGGTATCAACACTGTGTACCGCGGCAGATCGGATCATGATTATGCCCGCAATGGAGCCTTACTTTTCCGAAAACGGCAATGCCAGTTATCAAAGGCTTATGCAGGAAATTCTGCGGCGCAGCGGTAACAATATCAATATCGAATATTTACCGCTGGCGAAATCGATTCAGTCCTTCGATCAGAACAAGAATGCCTGCTACCCGGCGGCCAGGAAACTCGCCCTGGGATTCCTCGGTCACGATGTAATCGATGCCGGGATAGCCATCAATAAACTTAAAATCGTGATTGCCACGCCGAAATCCGAACCGCTGGCATCTTCCGTCGAGTCCCTGAGAAACCGCCGAGTCGTAACCTTGCTCGGCAACGCGCTGGGTGTGTATGGTATTCCCGTTTCAAGGATAACCATTCATTACGTCGCCACCTATGAACAAAGCCTCAAGTTACTCGAAAAAGGGCGCGTCAATGCCATTGTGGGTTCGGCAGCCGCACTCATGCCTTACCGCGACAGCCTGAACTTCGATGTCGACAAGGCGGTATTCTCGGTCGACCAGAGTATTGTTTGCCACCCGGGCGCCGAATCCAGGGCTTTCCTCGACTCAATTCGGCCGGCAATACAATCGATGCAAGCCGATGGCAGTCTCAAATCAATCCTGGGTGAATACTACATGCTCGATTAACGGGCTTCGATTCCAGTCCAGCCGGTCGTAACCGGCATGGGTTTCGGTAAGAACCGCCTTCGTGCCCTTATCCCGGGTTATCTCGGGAAACTCCCGGCGGACCTCGCCCAGGTTCGGGAAATTCCCCTCGAGTCAGTGCGCCCGCAGGCTATCGATTAACCGGCGATCCAGTCGGCGCTCGATATCGACACGCTCGAGATTCGGCGAATGCTCGGAAACGTAACCGAACGCGACGCGCCACAGGTGATCGAACTGCTCCCAGAAAAGCTTTCTGGCCTCGGGGAATCGCCAGCCTTCGGCGATCACAATCGCGTACAGGCGAACCGCCTGTTCGGTTAGCCAGTGCTCGCTAATAAATTTATCCAGCTCGTCCAGGTCCCTGATCGGCAAAATCAGCGGTTTGTTATGCTCGATCCAGCTTTTCATCACCGCCAGCATCAGTGCCGATTTATCGGGGAAATGGTTGTAAACCGTCGGTTTCGACACGGCGCAGGCCTTGACCACCATATCGATCGATGTGCCCTTGAAGCCGTTTTCCAGAAACAGGGGTAATGCGGTGGTCACGATATAGTCTTTTTTCGATCTCTGCGCCATGCTGGGCTTGATTATCCGAGTAATTTATGCAAACTATACTAAACCGTTTAGTATATGTCATTACAGAACTGCATTTTGCGCCCGGAGGCACCGATGATTCGCAGCGACAATGGATATTTTGGGGAGTTCGGCGGACGTTTCGTCCCCGAAATCCTGTTACCCGCCTTAACCGAGCTCGAAGACCTGTTCTTCGGCCTGCGTGATGACCCGGCTTTCTGGCAGGAATTCGTGACCCTGTGCCAGGAATTCAGCGGCCGTCCGACGCCCCTGACACCCCTGCGTCGATTATCGAAACAGCTCGGTGGAGCCCAGATTTGGCTCAAACGCGAAGATTTGAACCATTCCGGCGCGCACAAGGTAAACAACGTACTCGGCCAGGGTCTGTTGGTGCAGCGCATGGGCAAGCAGCGCGTAATCGCCGAAACCGGTGCCGGCCAGCATGGACTGGCGACCGCCATCATGGCGGCGCGACTGGGGCTCGAAGCCACTATTTACATGGGCGCCGAGGATATCGAGCGCCAATACTCGAACGTATTCTGGATGCGACAGCTCGGCTCTAGCGTGGTCGGCGTCACCACCGGCGCACAGACCCTGAAGGAAGCCCTCGACGAGGCGCTGCGCGACTGGGCCGCCTCGGTCGAAACCACGCACTACGTGCTCGGTACCGCCTGCGGGCCAGCGCCCTTCCCGGAACTGGTTTCCTATTTTCAAAGCATCATCAGCGATGAGATCAAGGAACAGTCGCAGCGGCAAATGGGGCGCCTGCCCGATGAAATCGTCGCCTGCGTCGGCGGCGGCTCCAACGCGATGGGCGCCTTCGGCGCGTTTCTGGACGACCACGAGGTGGCGCTGGTCGGCGTCGAGGCTGGCGGCCTCAGCCTGGAAGACGGTAAGCACTCGATACGCCTGTCGCAAAATACCGGCGAAACCGGCATCGCACAGGGTTATAAAACCCTGTTCCTGCAAAACGACGACGGCCAACTGGGCGATACCCATAGCATCGCCGCGGGTCTTGATTACGTCGGGGTGTCCCCGATTCTCGCCTACCTGTCGCAACAGGGTCGTGTAATCCCGGAATCGGCCACCGACGATGAAGTTACCGAGGCCTTCAGCCTGCTGATGAAAACCGAGGGTATTATCCCGGCACTGGAATCGGCACATGGACTGGCGGGCGGTTTCAAGCGCGCCAAACAGATGAAACCGGAGCAAAATGTCGTCATCAACCTGAGCGGACGCGGTGATAAGGACATTTTCACCGTGGCACGCGCATTCCCACAACGCGAATGGACCGAATTCCTGCAGCGTGAGGCCGTTCGTTCCACCGAAGCACTGGCAAAGAAGCGAGGACATTAATCATGTTTCCAGCACAATATGAAGATTTGCAAATCATGTCCCACGCGGTGGTCGGCTTCCCCAGCCTCGAAGAAAACGAGAAGGCAATCGCGGGCCTGGCCGAGGCTGGCGTTAAGCTGATCGAATTACAGGTACCCTTCAGCGATCCCGTCGCCGATGGCCACACGCTGGTCAACGCCTGTTACGAGGCGCTCAAGCACGGCGGCTCGGTGCAGGCAACGCTGGATCTGGCACAGCGGGTATGTGCACGTCACCCAGAGGTGACTTTTATCCTGATGAGCTACCTGAACCCACTCTACCGCTATGGTCTGGATGACCTGTTCGAGCAGGCCGCGGCGGCCGGCATCCGGGGCATGATCGTACCGGACTGGCCGGTCGAGGAAATCGAGCCCTGGTTGCCGAAGCTCGACGCACTGGGGCTGGCGCCAATCCTGATGGTAACGCCCAATACCGCGCCAGAGCGGGTGGCAAAGATAACCAGTGCCTCACGCGGCATGGTATACGTGGTTTCGCGCATGGGCGTGACCGGGCACGAAACCCAGTGGGGCGAAAAGTTCCAGAACTACATCGCTGAAATCCGTAAGCACACCGACCTGCCGCTCGCAGTCGGCTTCGGGGTGCGCACCGCCGACGACCTCGGGGCGCTTGCCGGCAAGGCAGAAGTGGCCGCGTTCTGCTCGCAGTACATCGAATGGCAACGCGACGACGGCAGCGAGGTGGCGGCGGAAAAAATGCATTCGATTATCGAGACCATCCCGCAGGCTTGAGTCGGCGCCGGATGAGCTAGCCCGCCGTGTTCAGCCTGACTAATCTACTGTGGTTAGTGCTGGCCGGAGTTCTGGCGCTGTACTGGTGGCAGAGCGGCCTGTTCAAGGGCCGGGCGCGAGATCTTGCGACCATGCATTGCCAGCAACTGGGATTACAGTTGCTCGACCAGAGCATGGTGATCGTGGGTTTCTGGCCGGTGCGCGGGCGCGCGGGCGGCCTGCAGTTCCGGCGCAGCTACCACTTCGAGTTTTCGTCGACCGGCGACCGGCGTTACCAGGGCAAGCTGGTGCTGGAGGGGATGAATCTCAAAACCATCGAGCTCGAAGCCTACCGGCTCCCGGATTCCGAATGATTGGGACAATATCGCCCTTTGTGAATAATTGTTAAGTCCGTATTCAGTCATATTGACTATACTCCTGCCCTGTTTAACTCGATTTACATTTACCCAGGGACTCAAAATGAAAAAGTTGTTACTCATCATGGTGATCGCCAGCCTGACCACCTTATCCGGCTGCGAGACTTTCGACCCCTATACCGGTGAAGAGAAAACTTCCAATACCGCCAAGGGCGCCGGCATCGGAGCCGGTGTCGGTGCGGTACTGGCCTATATCGCGAACCGGGACGAATCCAGCAAGAAGCGCAAGAAGCGCATGCTCCAGGCGGCAGGCATCGGTGCGATTGCGGGCGGCGGCGTCGGCTATTACATGGATACCCAGGAAGCCAAGCTCAGGAAAACCCTGCGCGCTACCGGCGTCAGCGTCGAA
>CAMYON010000055.1 GCA_947260025.1 uncultured Gammaproteobacteria bacterium | reverse complement strand
CCAGCTGATCGCGCCGATTGCGATGGAAGACGGGCTGCGTTTTGCGATCCGCGAAGGCG
Organism: uncultured Gammaproteobacteria bacterium; assembly: GCA_947260025.1. Classification (GTDB taxonomy): domain Bacteria; phylum Pseudomonadota; class Gammaproteobacteria. The sequence continues at coordinate 16,216 of CAMYON010000055.1, read as the reverse complement.
GTCGTACCGTGGGTGCCGGCGTCGTATCCAAGATTATCGAGTAAATAAAACATGGCAACTAATCAAAACATTCGTATCCGCCTCAAGGCTTTCGATCATCGTTTGATCGATCGCAGCGCGGCTGAAATCGTCGAAACCGCGAGACGCACCGGCGCCCGGGTCAAGGGACCTATCCCCCTGCCGACGCGCAAAGAGCGTTTTACCATCCTGATTTCACCTCATGTGAACAAGGATGCGCGTGATCAATACGAGATCAGAACGCATAAGCGTTTGATGGATATCGTCGATCCCACCGACAAGACGGTTGATGCTCTGATGAAGCTCGACCTGGCAGCCGGCGTCGACGTTCAGATCAAGCTGAACTGATAAAAGGCGCCGTTTCAGGCATCCGCCAGAAACGGTGCATCTTGTCATCCCGGAAGCCGCGCAGCGGATATCCGGGATCTCGTAATGTTTCCGCGATATTTAAATGCGGTATATTTGCAAGATCCCCGCTTGCGCGGGGATGACTTCGTTTTAGAGCACGCGGTTTAGAGTATGGAATACTTCTTTTGTCGATAAGGCAAAAAAGATGCCAGTTTTTTGGCTAAGTACTTAACTTCCAGATTCTTATCTGCTATAGTGCGCGCCCTCGCGGCCCGATACGGATTTCCTGTATCGGGCCGCGCGTTCGAAAACGACGTAGTAAATCGGATGGCCAAGGCCATTCGGCACTGACTGTAAACGGAGTTACAGGCGTGATCAGGGGCAAGCAAGTCCCTGATAACGAAAGAAAAACATAGAAGGCTTGTGTTTTTCGTCATTTGAAAATTCGTGGACGAATCAATCAAATGCGACAGCTTATTTACTTTTGAGGTTTAACAAATGTCTCTCGGTTTGGTAGGACGAAAAGTCGGCATGACCCGGGTTTTTTCCGATGATGGTGTTTCGATTCCGGTAACGGTTATCGAAGTTGAGCCCAATCGGGTCTCGCAGATAAAGACGCTGGAAACAGACGGCTATGTCGCGGTACAGGTTGTTACCGGTAACCGTCGCGCAAGCCGCGTGACCAAGCCCATGGCTGGCCATTACAAGAAGGCGGGCGTAGAAGCCGGCCGCGGCGCATGGGAATTTCGCCTGGATTCGGTGGACGACATCGAGCTCGGTTCGGAATTCAAGGTCGACCTGTTCGAGCAGGGCCAGATCGTAGACGTGTCGGGTGTTTCCAAGGGTAAGGGCTTCCAGGGCGGCGTGAAGCGTCACAACTTCAGCATGCAGGACGCGACCCACGGCAACTCGATTTCACACCGTGCCAACGGTTCGATCGGTCAGAACCAGACCCCTGGACGCGTTTTCAAGGGTAAGAAGATGTCGGGCCACATGGGCGCGGCGAATACCACCACGCAAAACCTGGAAGTCGTCAGGGTCGATGCAGAGCGTAACCTGCTGTTGATCAGGGGCGCGGTTCCGGGCGCAAAGAGCGGTGACGTCGTCATTCGCCCGGCGTCCAAAGGCTAGACCCAGGTAACAGGCGCCAGAGTCACAGAAGAGATAGAGATTTCAAGAAATGGACATAGCGATTCATAACTCGAAGAAAAAGGTATCCGTTTCGGACGATGCTTTTGCCGCCAGCTTTAACGAAGCGCTGGTGCATCAACTGGTCGTGTCTTACATGGCATCGGCCCGTGCCGGCACCAAGGCGCAAAAGACCCGCTCCCAGGTGAGCGGCGGTGGCGCCAAGCCCTGGCGTCAGAAAGGCACTGGCCGCGCGCGCGCCGGTACCATTCGCAGCCCGCTGTGGCGTTCCGGTGGCGTAACTTTTGCCGCTACGCCGCGTGATTACGGCAAGAAGCTGAACAAGAAAATGTACCGTGTCGGTATGCGCAGCCTGGTATCGGAGCTGGTGCGCCAGGAGCGCCTGGTCCTGATCGAAAAGCTGGGCGTGACCGAACCGAAGACCAAGCAAATGCAGGCGCGCCTGAACGAGCTGGGTGTCAATAATGCGCTGGTGCTAACCGACGGCCTGGATTCCGCGGTTTACCTGGCAGCACGCAATATTCCGAATATCCAGGTTATGGATATCGCCATCGTCGACCCGGTCAGCCTGATCAAGCAGGAAAAGATCGTTATCGACGAAGCCGCGCTGAAGAAACTCGAGGAGCGCCTGTCATGAACCAGGAAAGAATGTTCCAGATTATCAAGGTCCCGCATATCTCCGAAAAATCGGCGCTGCTGGGCGACTCTGCCAACCAGGCCGTGTTCCAGGTGGCGAGCGACGCCATGAAGTCCGAAATCAAGGAAGCGGTAGAGCAACTGTTCAACGTCAAGGTGGCCAACGTGCGCACTGCCAACATGAAGGGCAAGACCAAGCGTATGGGCTTGCGCCGCGGCAAGCGCTCCGACTGGAAAAAAGCGTATGTTTCACTCGAGCAGGGTCACGAGATCGACCTCGCAGCGATAGGTGGTTAGAGCGATGGCACTGATTAAAGCAAAACCAACTTCACCCGGACGCCGTTTCGTCGTTTCGGTCAAGACGCCCGGTCTGCACAAGGGCAAGCCCTTTGCCGGACTGCTGGAGAAGAAAGCCAAAACCGGTGGCCGCAATAATGCGGGCCGTATCACGACGCGACACATGGGCGGCGGTCACAAGCAACGCTACCGCGTGGTTGATTTCAAGCGCAACAAGGACGGCATCGATTCCGTGGTCGAGCGCATCGAGTACGACCCCAATCGCAGCGCTCACCTCGCGCTGTTGAAATACATGGACGGCGAGCGTCGCTACATCATCGCGCCCAGGGGCGTTGCCGCGGGCGACAAGCTGCGTTCCGGCGACGATGCCGGTATCAAGAACGGTAACTGCCTGCCGCTGCGCAATATCCCGGTCGGCTCGGTGGTTCATTGCATCGAACTCAAGCCCGGTAAGGGCGCGCAGCTGGCGCGTTCGGCCGGTACTTCGGCTCAGTTTGTTGCGCGTGAAGGCGCTTACTCCACGCTGCGCCTGCGCAGTGGTGAAATGCGCAAGGTGTTGAGCGATTGTCGCGCCGTGATCGGCGAAGTCGGCAACGGCGAGCATAGCCTGCGTTCACTCGGTAAGGCCGGAGCGACTCGCTGGCGCGGTGTTCGTCCTACCGTGCGCGGTGTGGCGATGAACCCGGTAGACCATCCGCATGGCGGCGGCGAAGGCCGCACTTCGGGCGGCCGTCACCCGGTATCGCCCTGGGGAACTCCCGCCAAGGGATACAAGACACGTTCGAACAAGCGTACCGATCATCTGATCGTGCGTCGTCGGAACAAGAGGTAATAGTAGATGCCACGTTCACTCCGAAAAGGCCCGTTTATCGATCAGCACCTGATGAATAAAGTGCTGAATGCGGTAGAAACCAATAACAAGCGCCCGATCAAGACCTGGTCGCGACGCTCCATGATCGTGCCGGAAATGGTAGGCCTGACCATTGCGATTCACAATGGCCGCCAGCACGTGCCGGTTCTGATCAATGAAAACATGGTCGGTCACAAGCTTGGCGAGTTTTCGCTGACGCGGACCTATCGCGGTCACATTGTCGATAAGAAAGCGAAGAAAAGGTAAGTCTAATGGAAACCAGTGCTAAACATCGTCACGCCAAGATTTCACCGCAGAAGTGCCGCCTGGTAGCCGACCAGGTGCGTGGCCTGCCCGTGGAAAAAGCGCTGACCTTGCTGACTTTCAGCAACAAGAAAGCCGCTGCCATGGTGCGCAAGGTGCTCGAGTCGGCGATCGCCAATGCCGAGCACAACGATGGCGCCGATATCGACGAGCTCAAGGTGTCGTCGGTTTACGTGGACCAGGGACCCGTCATGAAGCGCATGCGAGCGCGCGCCAAGGGCCGTGGTAATCGAATTATAAAACGCACCAGTCACATCACCGTGACCGTCGCGGATAGTTAAAGAGGCAAACATGGGACAAAAAGTTCATCCAACAGGTTTCCGTCTCGGGATTGCCACCGACTGGACCTCGAAGTGGTACGCCGACAGCGGGCAGTTCGCAGATTTTCTCGATGAAGATATGAAAATCCGTGACTTCCTGAAGAATAAGCTGGCGCAGGCCGCGGTTAGCCGAATCCAGATTTCACGCCCGGCCAAGTCTGTCTCCGTAACGATTCATACCGCACGTCCGGGTATTATCATCGGCAAGAAAGGCGAGGATATCGAGCGCCTGCGTAACGAAGTTGCGGCGCTGGTATCGGTGCATATCAACAACGTCAAGATCAACATCGAAGAGATTCGCAAGCCGGAACTCGACGCCCAGCTGGTGGCCGAAGGCATCGCCTCGCAGCTCGAGCGCCGCGTTATGTTTCGTCGCGCGATGCGGCGCTCGGTCACCAACGCCATGCGTATCGGTGCCGAGGGTATCAAGATCAACGTTTCGGGCCGTTTGAATGGTGCTGAAATTGCGCGCAACGAGTGGTACCGCGAAGGCCGCGTGCCGCTGCATACCCTGCGTGCCGACGTCGATTATGGTTTTGCCGAAGCCCTGACGACCTACGGCATTCTTGGCGTCAAGGTCTGGATTTACAAGGGCGAAGTTTTCGACCTCGAGAGCAAGGACTCGGGCGCTAAACCGGCGTCCAAGTAAGAGAGTTTAGTCATGTTACAGCCTAAAAGAACAAAGTTTCGCAAGCAGTTCAAGGGTCGCAACCGCGGCCTGGCGACTACCGGCAGCAAGGTCAGCTTCGGTGAATTCGGTCTCAAGGCCGTCGAGCGAGGCCGCATTACCGCGCGCCAGATCGAGGCCGCGCGCCGCGCCATGACTCGCCATGTCAAGCGTGGCGGCAAGATCTGGATCCGTGTGTTCCCGGACGTGCCGGTTTCCAAGAAACCGCTCGAAGTGCGCATGGGTAAAGGTAAGGGTAACGTCGAGTACTGGGTGTGCAAAATCCAGCCCGGACGCGTGCTCTACGAAATGGAAGGGGTTAACGAAACCATCGCACGCGAGGCGTTTCGCCTGGCGGCCGCCAAACTTCCGTTCAAGACAACATTTGTTTCCAGGACCGTAATGTAATGAACGCAGCAGAATTACGTCAAAAATCAGAACAGGAACTGCGTGATGAGTTGCTGGCATTGCGTCGTGAGCAATTCAACCTGCGCATGCAGCGCGGTGTAAATCCGGACGCGGTGCGCAACGATCAGATTACCCGGGTGCGCAAGAATATTGCGCGCGTCAAAACCGTAATGAACGAGAACCGTGGTGGTACAGCGTCATGAGTGAAAAAGTATTAAGAATCCAGACCGGTTCAGTCGTCAGCGACAAGATGGACAAGTCCGCGGTGGTGCTGATCGAACGCCGGGTCAAGCACCCGATTTACGGTAAGTTCATGAAAAAGTCGACCAAGTTGCATATTCACGATGAAAACAATGAATGCGGCGTTGGCGATACCGTGCAGATTACGGAGTGCCGGCCGATTTCCAAGACCAAGTCGTGGAAACTGGTGAAGGTCGTCGAGAAAGCCAACTAGAGCGCACAGGTAGCCAGCTATGATTCAAATGCAAACAGTTTTAAACGCCGCGGACAACAGCGGTGCGCGCAAGATGCAGTGCATCAAGGTGCTCGGCGGCTCCAAGCGCCGTTATGCCGCGATCGGTGACATCATCAAGGTCAGCATCAAGGATGCGATCCCGCGTGGCAAGGTCAAGAAGGGCGAGGTATACAACGCCGTGGTCGTGCGTACCGCTCATGGTGTACGTCGTCCCGACGGCTCAGCGATCAAGTTCGACGGTAACGCGGCGGTTATTCTGAATAATAACCTGCAGCCCATCGGTACCCGTATTTTTGGCCCGGTAACCCGCGAGTTGCGTAGCGAAAGATTCATGAAAATCATTTCGCTGGCGCCGGAAGTGCTTTGAGTCAGGCAGGATAAGAGTTATGCAAAAGATAAAGAAAGGAGACGAAGTCATTGTGATCGCCGGCCGCAGCAAGGGCCAGCGCGGCAATGTACTGAAGCGTCTCGACGATGGACGCCTGCTGGTGGAAAACGTCAACATGGTGAAGAAACACGTCAAGGGTAACCCCCGCAGTGGCGAGACCGGCGGTATTACCGACCAGGAAGCCCCGATTCAGATTTCCAACGTCATGTTGTTCAACCCGCATACGCAAAAGGGCGATCGCGTCGGTTTCAAGACCCTGGAAGACGATCGCAAGGTGCGTTACTTCAAGTCCAACGGCGAAGTCGTGGATATTTAGGACTCGATTATGACCAGATTAGAGCAATTTTACCGGGACACCGTGGCCAAGAACCTGCAGGAGCAGTTTTCTTACAAATCGGCTATGGAAATCCCACGCATTACCAAGATTACCCTGAACATGGGTGTCGGCGAGGCTTCGCAGGACAAGAAGGTTATCGACCACGCGGTCCAAGACCTGTCGCTGATTTCCGGGCAGAAGCCGGTAGTCACGGTGGCCAAGCGTGCAATCGCGGGCTTCAAGATCCGTGAAGGCATGACCATTGGCTGCAAGGTCACGCTGCGCCGCGACAAGATGTATGAATTCCTGGATCGCCTGATTCACTTTTCGATCCCGCGAATTCGTGACTTCCGTGGATTGAGCCCGAAGGCTTTCGACGGTCAGGGTAATTACAACCTGGGAATTACCGAGCAGATCGCGTTCCCTGAAATCGATTATGACAAGATTGACAAGCTGCGTGGTCTGAACATCAGTATCACCACCACTGCACGCAGTGACGACGAAGGCCGTGCCCTGCTGGCGGCATTCCAATTTCCTTTCAGAGGTTAACGAGGATGGCAAAAAATTCCATGGTACAGCGTGAACTGAAGCGTAGCCGCCTGGTGGCGAAGTACGCGCAGAAACGCAACGAACTGAAGGCAACCATTAAAGACGCCGACGCCAGCTACGAGGAAAAGATGGCCGCCGTCGACAAACTGCAGAAACTGCCGCGTGATTCCGCCGCGGTGCGCCAGCAGAATCGTTGCCGTGTTACCGGAAGACCCCATGGCGTTTACCGTAAATTTGGCCTGTGCCGTAACAAGATCCGTGAAGCCGCTATGCGCGGGGATATTCCGGGTCTGGTTAAGGCCAGCTGGTAAGAGGACTGAAATGAGCTTACAAGATCCGATCGCAGATATGCTGACTCGCGTGCGCAATGCGCAAAAGGCGAAAAAAGTCAGCGTTAACATGCCCGCGTCAAAGCAGAAAGCCAGAATTGCGGCCGTGCTCAAGGACGAGGGTTATATCAGTGATTACAAGGTTTCGGAAGATAGCCTGAAGCAACTGATTATCGAATTGAAGTATTACCAGGGCAAGCCGGTAATCGAGGAGATGCGACGTATCTCTCGTCCCGGCCTGCGAATTTTCAAATCGAAGGATGATTTGCCATCGGTCAACGGTGGGCTGGGAATCGCCATTATCTCGACTTCGAAAGGGGTCATGACCGACGCCCAGGCCCGCGCCGCGGGTCACGGTGGCGAAGTCATCTGTTCGGTGATCTAGGTAAAACGAAATGTCCAGAATAGCGAAAAAACCAATCGAACTGCCGAATGGCGTCGAATTCAGCGTCAACGGCCGTGAAGTTTCCGCCAAGGGCCCGAAAGGCAACCTGTCGGTAACGCTGCACGATGCTGTCGAACTGAAGCAGGAAGACAATGTCATTACGCTGTCGCCGAGAGACGACCGCCAGTCCTCGCTCGCGGTAACCGGCACCATGCGTTCGGTGGTCAGCAATATCGTCGAGGGCGTGGCCAACGGTTTCGAGAAGAAAATGCAGCTGGTTGGCGTTGGTTACCGTGCCCAGGCGCAGGGTAAGCAGCTCAACCTGTCGCTCGGGCTTTCGCACCCGGTTAACTACCAGGTGCCTGACGGTATCGAAATCGAGACCCCGGCAGCCACCGAGATCGTGGTGCGCGGCTGTGACAAGCAAAAGGTAGGGCAGGTTTGTGCGGAAATCCGCGCTTATCGTCCACCGGAGCCTTACAAGGGTAAGGGTATCAAGTACGTGGACGAGCAGATCGTCCGCAAAGAAGCGAAGAAGAAGTAGGCATTATGGATAAGAAACAATCCCGAATCAGGCGCTCGCGCCGCGCTCGCGCCAAGATTGCCGAGCTGGGCGTTAATCGTCTCAGCGTGCATCGCACGCCACGTCACATTTATGCCCAGGTTTTTTCCGGCGAAACCGGCAAGGTGATCGCCACGGCTTCGACCCTGTCGGCCGAAGTTAAAAAGGCAATCAAGTACCCGGGGAATGTCGATGCCGCCGCCGCCGTGGGCAAGGTTATCGCCGAAAAGGCGAAGACCGCCGGCGTCGAAACGGTTGCGTTCGACCGCTCGGGATTCAAGTATCACGGCAGAGTCAAGGCATTAGCCGATTCTGCTCGTGAAAACGGTTTGAAATTTTAAGCGCGCCAATCCAGGAGACTCCAATGGCAGAACCCAGAAATACACAGGCTGGCGACGATTTGATGGAAAAACTGGTCGCGGTGAATCGCGTGGCCAAGGTTGTCAAGGGCGGGCGTCAGTTCGGCTTTACCGCGTTGACCGTGGTCGGCGACGGTAACGGCAAGGTCGGCTTCGGCTACGGCAAGGCGCGTGAAGTGCCGCTGGCGATCCAGAAGGCGATGGAAAAAGCGCGTTCCAACATGATCTCGGTTTCGATCAAGAACGGCACCCTGCAATACCCCCTGAACGCGCGTCATGGTGCGGCCAAGGTGTACATGCAGCCGGCCTCGGAAGGTACCGGTGTTATCGCCGGCGGTGCGATGCGTGCGGTGTTCGAAGCGGTTGGCGTGCACAACGTGCTGGCCAAGTGTAACGGCTCGCGCAATCCGATTAACCTGGTGCGTGCCACCATTAACGGATTGAAGGATATGAAAGCTCCAGAAGAGATTGCCGCCAAGCGCGGTAAGACCGTGGAAGAAATTACGGGTTAAGGTTATGGCTGACGAAGAAAAGACAGTTAAGAAAGCAGCGAAGAAAACCGCGGTCAAGAAGGCAGCGAGCAAGAAGGCTGCGGCCAAGAAGGCTGTAGCCAAGAAGGCCGTGGCCAAGAAAGCTGCGCCCAAGGCTGCAGCCGAGAAGGCGGCTGCCCCGAAGGTCGAGGCTAAAAAGGCGGCGCCCGAAAAAGCGGCTGCACCAAAGTCGGATTCCGGTGTCAAAAAACTGAGCGTGACCCTGGTGCGCAGTAAAAACGGTCGACTCAAGTCGCACAAGGCCTGCGTTGCTGGCCTCGGATTGCGTCGCATGCACCAGACCGTGCAGGTGATCGATACGCCGGAAAACCGCGGCATGATCAACAAGGTTCAGTATATGCTGAACGTCGAGGAAGTCTGATGTACCTGAATAACTTAAAACCCGCGAAGGGTTCGACCAAGGCAGCCAAGCGTGTCGGTCGTGGTATCGGTTCCGGTAACGGCAAGACCGCCGGGCGAGGCCACAAGGGCCAGAAATCACGTTCGGGCGGCAGTGTACGTGCCGGATTCGAAGGCGGCCAGATGCCGTTGCAGATGCGTCTGCCGAAATTCGGTTTTACCTCGCGCAAGTCGCGTTTTTCAGCCGAGGTTCGCTTAAGCGAAATCGAGACTTCGGGGCTGGAAGATATCAGTCTGAAAGCGTTGGTGGAAGGTAACCTGGTGCCGACGCAGACGCGCAAGGCAAAAATCATCCTGTCGGGTGAACTCAAGCGAAAAGTCAGCGTCGACGATAGCGTTGCGGTCACCCGGGGTGCACGCGCCGCAATCGAAGCCGCCGGTGGCAAGGTAGCATAGGTCTGACGTGGCCGGTCCTTCCGCACAACAGTTAGCCAGCAGCCTCTCGGGAGGCTCGTTAAGCGAACTTCGCAAGCGAATATTCTTCGTGATTATCGCCTTGATCATATTCCGTATCGGCACCTTTATCCCGGTACCCGGAATCGACATCAACGTGATGCGCGAGATATTCGAGCAGCAGCGTACCGGTATCCTCGGCATGTTCAACATGTTCTCCGGCGGCGCGCTCGAGCGGATGTCGATTTTCGCGCTCGGCGTCATGCCCTACATCTCGGCGTCGATCATCATGCAGTTGCTGACAGTCGCGGTGCCGCGGCTGGAACAGCTGAAGAAAGAGGGTGAATCCGGCCGCCGCAAGATCACACAGTACACGCGTTATGGCACGGTGGCACTGGCGACGTTCCAGTCTATCGGCATTTCGATTGCATTGTCAGGCCAGAGTGGCGGCGGTGGCGCCGCGCTGGTGGTCAACCCGGGCCCATCGTTCATATTTACCGCGGCGGTTACGCTGGTCACCGGGACCATGTTCCTGATGTGGCTCGGCGAACAGATTACCGAGCGCGGTATCGGTAACGGTATCTCGATCCTGATTTTCGCCGGCATCGTCGCCGGCCTGCCGTCGGCTATCGGCGGCACTTTCGAGCTGGTACGGACCGGTGAGCTGAATTCGCTGGTTATCCTGGCGCTGTTCGCCGGCGCGCTCGCGGTGACTTACTTCGTGGTGTTCGTCGAACGCGGGCAGCGCAGGATTACCGTGAACTATGCCAAGCGCCAACAGGGCAGGAAAATGTACGCCGCGCAGAGTAGCCACCTGCCGCTTAAACTGAACATGGCCGGCGTTATTCCGCCGATTTTCGCCTCCAGTATCATCCTGTTCCCGGCCACGCTGGGCAGCTGGTTCGGACAGGCGGAAGGCATGCGCTGGCTGCAGGATATTTCCGCGACCCTGTCGCCGGGACAGCCGCTTTACGTCTTGTTTTACGCGACCGCGATCATTTTCTTCTGTTTCTTCTACACCGCGCTGGTATTCAATTCGAAAGACACCGCGGAAAACCTGAAGAAATCGGGAGCGTTTATTCCCGGCATCCGTCCGGGTAATCAGACCGCAACTTATATCGACGGTGTTATGTCACGCCTGACCCTGGTAGGCGCGATGTACATCACCGCGGTGTGTTTGTTACCGGAATTTCTGATTCTGTTCTGGAACGTGCCGTTCTATTTTGGTGGTACGTCCCTGTTGATCATCGTTGTCGTGGTGATGGATTTCATGTCACAGGTGCAGGCGCACCTGATGAGTCATCAGTACGATGGTTTGATGAAGAAGTCTAATTTTAAGGGGTACGGCGGCGCCGGCGTGGTGCGCTAGTCCCGGGGTTAAGGTAAGGCGATGAAGGTAAGAGCTTCAGTTAAGAAAATGTGCAAGAACTGCAAGGTGATTCGCCGTAACGGTTCGGTGCGCGTTATTTGTAAAGACCCGCGGCACAAGCAGCGTCAGGGTTAGGTTTAGTTATTGAATTTTGGGCGCGCGGCAGCTAGAATCTGCGCCCATTTTGGCCGAATGGCTTAGGAGAACGATTTTTTATGGCTCGTATTGCAGGTGTAAATATACCGGATAACAAGCATACCGTGATTGCGTTGCAGTCGATTTTCGGCATTGGCCCGACGCGGTCTGCCCAGATCTGCGTCGCCACCGGTATCGATCCGGCGACCAAGGTGCGCGAGCTCTCCGAAGAGCAGCTCGAAGCGATTCGTACAAGCATCGACAGTTTTACCACCGAGGGCGACCTGCGTCGTGAAATTTCGATGAATATCAAGCGTTTGATGGATCTCGGAACCAATCGCGGCATTCGTCATCGCCGCGGATTGCCGGTGCGCGGGCAGCGTACCAAAACCAATGCGCGTACCCGTAAGGGCCCGCGTCGTCCGCTTAAGCGCTAGGCCAGGACTAACAGGCCAAATAAATAGGTAATATTAATGGTAGATAAATCACGTACCAAGAAGAAAACCAAACGCGTCGTTTCAGACGGCGTGGCGCATATACATGCGACCTTCAACAACACGATCGTCACCATCAGCGACCGCCAGGGCAACGCCCTGACCTGGGCGACTGCCGGTGGCTCGGGTTTTCGCGGTTCGCGTAAATCGACTCCGTTCGCGGCCCAGGTGGCAGCCGAACGCGCGGGTCAGGCAGCCCAGGAACTGGGTATGAAAAACCTCGAAGTCATGGTCAAGGGACCGGGGCCGGGGCGCGATTCGGCGGTACGTGCGCTGAACGCGATCGGTTTCAAGATTTCGCGTATCGATGACGTGACGCCGATACCGCATAACGGCTGTCGGCCGCCGAAAAAACGTCGCGTATAGGCAGGAAATAACATGGCAAAATACATCGGACCAAAATGTAAGTTAATGCGCCGCGAAGGTGCGGACCTGAGCCTGAAATCTTCACGTCGCGCAGTCGACACCAAGTGCAAGATCGACAATCCTCCAGGCATGCACGGCGCGGGCACTCGCAAGCCGCGGCAGTCTGATTACGGACTGCAGTTGCGCGAAAAGCAGAAGTTACGCCGCATTTACGGCATTCTCGAGCGTCAGTTCCGCAACTACTACAAGGAAGCCTCGCGTTTGAAGGGTTCCACCGGCGAAAACCTGTTGCAGTTGCTCGAAGCGCGGCTCGACAATGTCGTATATCGCATGGGATTCGGCTCCACGCGTGCCGAGGCCAGGCAACTGGTCAATCACAAGGCGATCATGGTTAACGGCGCGATCGTTAACATACCTTCGTACGTGGTTAGCCCCGATGATGTCGTCAGCGTGCGCGAAAGGTCCCGCAAGCAGGCGCGGATCTCAGAGGCGATGGCGCTGGCGGAGCAGATCGGTTTCCCAGGCTGGGTCGATGTCAATCAAACCAAGTTCGAAGGGACATTCAAGGCGCTTCCGGATCGCAGCGAATTGCCGCCCGATATCAACGAGCAACTCGTCGTTGAACTTTACTCCAAATAATTAGCGGATTATTTATGTCTAAAATGTACTCTGATTTACTGAAGCCCAAGCACGTCAAAGTCGAAGAACAGCAGACTTATCATGCCAGGGTTTCAATCGAGCCGCTGGAACGCGGTTTCGGTCATACCCTCGGTAATGCGCTAAGACGGATTCTGTTATCGTCAGTGCGCGGTTGTGCAATCGTCGATTGCCGCATCGAGGGCGTGCTGCATGAATACACCACCATCGACGGTGTGCAGGAAGACGTCATCGATATCCTGCTCAACCTGAAGGGTGTGGGCATCATCATGCACGCCAAGGACGAGGCGACGCTGACGATTTCCAAGAAAGGTCCCGGTATTGTCACCGCGGGCGATATTCAGCTCGATCACGATATCGAAATCGTCGATCCCGACTACGTGATCGCGACGCTGACCAAGGCGATCAATTTCGATATGTCGCTGCACGTCATGAAGGGGCGCGGCTACCAGCCCGCCAACACGCGTCAAACTTCGGAAGAGGACGCCGCGCTGGGTCATTTGCAACTCGACGCGTCATTCTCGCCGGTGCGCAAGATCGCCTACAGCGTGGAAGCGGCGCGTGTCGAGCAGCGCACCGACCTCGATAAGCTGATCATCGATATCGAGACCAACGGCACCATCGATCCGGAAGAAGCGATCCGCATTGCGGGCAGCATCCTCAAGGATCAGCTGTCAGTGTTCGTCAATCTCGAAGGCTCCGAGGAAGAGGCCGAAGCCGAGCCGGAATCGCATATCGATCCGATCCTGCTGCGCCCGGTAGACGACCTGGAGTTAACCGTGCGTTCGGCCAACTGCCTGAAGGCGGAAAACATTTACTATATCGGCGATTTGATTCAGCGTACCGAAGTCGAATTGCTGAAAACCCCGAATCTGGGTAAGAAGTCCCTGACTGAAATCAAGGACGTGCTGGCATCCTATAGCCTGTCGCTGGGCATGCGTCTCGAGAACTGGCCACCGGCCAGCATCGAGGGTGACAGCAAGTTAGCAAGTTAAGAGGTTTAGACCATGCGTCATCGTAATAGCGGGCGGCAGCTCAATCGCAACAGTTCACATCGCAAGGCGATGTTCAGGAACATGACGGCTTCATTGTTCGATCACGAAGTTATTCGTACAACCTTGCCCAAGGCCAAGGAGCTGCGTCGTGTCGCCGAGCCCCTGATCACGCTGGCCAAGGAAGACAGCGTCGCCAATCGTCGCGTGGCTTTCAGCCGTATTCGAGACAAGGGCGCGGTGGGCAAGCTGTTTGCCGATCTCGGCCCGCGCTACAAGGAGCGCCCTGGTGGGTACCTGCGCATTCTGAAGTGCGGCTATCGTCCCGGCGACAAGGCGCCTATGGCCTATGTCGAACTGGTCGATCGACCGGACGCTGACTACGACGACGAGTAGGGTTTAAATCGCCAGGTAATAAAAAAGCCAGCGTTAAGCTGGCTTTTTTGTGGGCGCCTGGCGCTTCACCCGGAGTTCGTTATGCCGGCAGCGGGTCGTCGGTTCTGCGACCCGGGCTGCGCCGGCGGTCGCCTTCGCTACCAGTGGGATACTCCTCCAACTGTTCGAGCTCGGATCGTCGATCGCTACCGCTGCGGCGATCGTCCAGGAAAACATAGTGACAGCGGCAATCCTGCTCGGTGCAATTGGGTAGCGGCAGTTCGGGCGCTTCTTTCGACAGGAATATCTGTCCGGCCAGGCTGGCGACGCGATCGCAGGCGATCAATCCGGGTCGAATTTTTACCGAACGCCATTGGGTGTCGCTGGAGGATTCTTCGTCTGTGCCTATTTTTTTGAATTTCGCTACGCTGGCGCCGTAATCGTAGGGTTTGAAGAACAGCGTTACGATCGCGAACAGGATGCACATCAAGACAATGCCGAAGATGATATAGGTCATATTCATCTCGCACCAATGGCAGCCAGGCCTGGTTTATTCTGCTTCTTTTTTACCATATCGCATCGCTCCTGCAGTGAGCGGTTTGCCCGGGGGCGGGCCGGAGTCGAGAGCCTCGAGTTGCCATCAATGGCGGTTCTCGCTGGTGTGATTTGAGCGCGGCATCGATACTGCGGCCGTCTCCAGGCCTCCCCCGCGACATATTCAATGTTTTCAAAACCCATTGATAACAGAAGAAATACTCTGCCCGCATCGCCCATTTGAGTTAAAACAGTGAAAATAACCGGGCCTGATCGCCAGATCAAGCCCGGTTTGACATGCGCAGCCCTGATTCGGACTGTTTCGAGGGGTTGAAAGCCGGTTTCAATCTCGCCGGCAGGCTAGCAGCCAGCGGTGCATTTACCCTTGCCGTTGAATGACATCGTGCGGCCGCTTAACGGCAGGTGGACTTTCGCTTTCACCAGTTTGGAAAACAATTCCGCGCGGGTGCCTGCAATGACCTTGCCGCCGGCGGTTGAAGGCTGGTTGGCATGCGAAGCAATCACCGAAGCGGGCTTGATCAACTTGTTGACGACCCAGGCCGCTTCCCTGGGACCAGTGGTAAAAGTATCGCCGATGTTCATCACCACCAGCTTTGCGTCGTAGTAATCGCGCACCACTGTTTCCTGCTCGGCGGTAATACCGGTATCGCCGGACAGGTAGGCCGAGAGCCCGTTGGAGAAGGTCAGCACGTAGCCGGTGGGCGGGCCTGCGTAAGCGGTGAGTCCGGAGGCGTTGAGCATATCTCCGAGTTGGCCGCCGATCATTTGACCGGAGATACCGTTGGAATGCGCGGCCGGTACGGTGGTGATGGTGACGCCACCGACCTTGCGCGAAGCGCCGAAGCGCACCAGTTGCGAGTTCTTGGGATCGCCGCCCAGGGATTTCAACTTGGCGCCGAAAAACTTCGGCATTTCGCTGCCGGTAATGATTTTTGCCCCCTTGGCATGAGCGATACTCGCGCTATTGGTGTTGGGCAGAGCAGCGACGGGAAACTTGGTTGCCTTGCAGTCACCGCTGCCGGGCGCCTCGATGTGCTTGTCACCGACATGATCGCCGTGCATGTGACTGACCAGCACCGCGTCGATCTTGCCCAGGCGCGGATCGTCAGGTCCGGCAACGGTGCGTCCGGCGTCGTAGAGCAAGCGGGTGCCGTCGGGATCTTCGAAGATCAGGGCGCGATCAAGCTGGCAAAATTCACCGTCCTGGCTGCCCAGCGGGGTGACGTTGACATCGTTTGCAGATGCCGTGTGTGTTACTGACAGCAGCAAGCTTGACAGCGTGGCAAGATAAGCGAACAGTTTGACTGGTTTCATAGTGAAGTCCCCTTCAGTTTTGTAGTTAATTGAATTGTACGTACGAGTAACGCCGATCGATCACTGGCCATCGTTTTAATAGAAGAATCGAGGACACCGCTCCGTAACCGGATTAATCCAGGGCCACCAGGATTTGCGGTCCCACTGGAGGTGTCTACTTAAACAGGTCTTCTGGATTTCGTCTATAGTTGTCGGAACGCTTTATTGGCGAACGCCCAGGTTAGCGGCATTGAGAG
>CAMYON010000054.1 GCA_947260025.1 uncultured Gammaproteobacteria bacterium | reverse complement strand
CTTCGCAACACCGGCTGAAGCCGCGGCGATGGGCGCCTTCGGTGCCATCCTGTTATCTCTTGGTTACGGCAAGTTCACCTTTCCCAGTTTCTTTGACAGTCTGGTTAAAGCCCTGGAGATCACGGTTTTGATCATGTTCCTGGTTGCCGCATCGAACTTCTTTGGCGCCCAATTCAGTGCTTTGGGCACTCCAAAGATGATGACTGAGCTGCTACTTGGCCTCGAAATGTCGCCTTACTTGATACTGATATTGGTCATGGCATTGATCTTCCTGCTCGGATGGCCACTGGAGTGGGTACCCATCGTTCTGATCGTTGTGCCAATTTTGCTGCCGACAGTCGAGGCGTTGGACATCCACGGGCTGGATCGCTACGACCTGATGGTCTGGTTTGGCATTCTGGTCGCGGTGAACCTGCAGACAGCGTGGCTATCTCCACCTGTGGCCTTGTCGGCCTACTTCCTGAAGGGGGTCGTGCCGAATTGGGATCTCAAGGACATCTACCTGGGCATGATGCAGTTCATGATGATTCAACTCCTCGGTCTCATCCTGCTGTTTTCCTTCCCGCAAATGGTGCTCTGGCTACCCAAAGTAATGTCTGGTGGGTAATGGTGCATTTCCTTCGACCTACCTTGTCATGGGCAGGCGCCCGGCATGCTGATATCTACACTGGCAAAGGCCGGCAGGTATGAAACGCGAACGCGGCTCCACGATCGAGCGCGTGCTCGATATTCTCGACACCGTCGCCGCATCGACGAAGCCGCTTAGCGCAACCGAGATCAACGGGGTGCTGAACCTGCCCAAGGCAACCGCGCACCGGCTCTGCGCCGAGCTCGAATCGCGCGGCTACCTGCTAAAACGCATCAATGGTAAGAGTTACGTGCCCGGCAATCGACTGCACGACATTGCCGTCGGCGTACTCGCCAACGAGCGTTTCAGCGCGGCTCGCCACGCCATTCTCACCGCCCTGTCCGAACGTGTCGGCGAAACCTGCAACATCGCCTATCCTGACGGCCTCTACATGGCTTACTCGGATCGCGTCGAAACCAAGGCGCCGCTGCGTTTGCAGTTCTCGATCGGCATGCGCGTGCCGCTGTACTGTACCGCGAGCGGCAAACTCTACCTGAGTACGCTACAAAAAGGGCGGCGCAAATCGATCGTCGGCAAGCTCGACCTCATACAGCGCGCAAAGAACACGATTACCGATCCCGACAGATTGCTCAAAGAACTCGAAACGATCGCCGAGCACCAGGTTTCGATCGACAACCAGGAGCTTTACGACGATGTGATCGCGATCGCGGTGCCGATCAAGGATCGCCAGGGGCGCTTCTACAGCTCGCTCGCAATCCAGGCGCCGGCGACGCGGGTGTCGATCGAGGAGCAGGAAAATTATTTGCCCTTGCTGCGCGAAGCGGCCCACGACCTGGCGATACTGACCGAGGATTGAGTCGGCCAACCGCGGGCTTGACTAGCGCGGATCAGGTTCAAGCCAACAAAAGGCACTTCGCCCGCTGGCGCGGCCGAAATTTTGGAGGATTATTCATCGACGGCATCACCGCCGGGCGTACCGACAGCGATGTCCGATTGAACAGGTGATCAGGAATCCTTAACGCCATCGAGCCAGACTTGTTTATGATCAGGGTTTGTAAACAGCTCCTTAAAGACAGCCCCGCGACAGCCACCGGGCGTGCGCTGCTGCTGGCGAGCTGCCTGTTACTGCCGCAGGCTGGCTTCGCCTTTCACCTGCCCCTGTGGGAAGCGGGCGCGGGTCTGGGCGTACTGAACCTGCCGCACTATCGTGGCTCGGAAACAGAGGTTGACGTCTCGATACCGTTTCCATACATCATTTATCGTGGAGACGTGCTGCGGGTTGACCAGGAGGACGGCATCCGCGGCAAGATGTTCGAGAGCGATAAGGTCACAATCGATCTGAGTCTGGCCGGCAGCATACCCGTACCGGACACCGACGACGACGACGATGCCAGGTCGGGTATGCCGGGGCTGGATCCCCTGGTCGAAGCCGGTGCCGAGGTTACGTTTGGTTTATGGCAATCGGCCAGCGGTATCCATAGCTTTCAGTTTGTGGTCCCCTATCGCTTCGTGTATTCCGTAGGCGACCCGATCCTGGACTACCAGGGCTGGACCCTGTCACCCTATATCAACTATCGAATTCGCCTCCTCGGGCCAAATGCGCTGACGCGCTACAATCTCAGTTTCGGTCCAATCTATGCGGATGAGGCCTACCATGAATATTTTTACGAAGTGGAGCCTCGATACGCCACGCCGGAGCGAGAGGCTTACGAGGCGGAGCGAGGCTACAGCGGCAGCCGGATTACCCTGTCCTTTTCCAGAAACACCGGAAAGTTTCTGCTGGGCGCGTTCGCGCGCTACGATAACCTCGACGGCGCGGTTTTCGAAGACAGCCCGCTGGTCGAAACCACGGACTATTTTGCCGTTGGTTTCGCGCTCTCATGGATATTCGGGAAGTCGGATAAAACCGTTTCGCACGAGAAACATGATCACTAGCCGGCATCTGAAGCTCGCCGCAGCTACCAGCGATGCCCGACCTGAACACTGCTCCAACGATATTTCGCAAGAACTCCGATGAGTTATAAAATTCTGACTGCCGAATTGATGCACGAAACCAATACCTTCAGCTGCATCGCGACCGACGAGCAGGCCTTCAGAAACTGCTTTTACCTGGTCGGAACCGATGCGATCAAGGAGCGGGATCAGTTAAATACCGAGCTCGCCGGGTTTATGGATATCGGCCGCGATAATGGCTGGCATATCGATCACGTCCTCAGCGCCGCTGCCGGACCGGGTGGCAAGGTAACCCGCTCGGCCTTCGACTGGCTGGCAGATCCCATTGTCGCCGCGGCCGAAGCGGGCGTCTATGACGGCATTCTGCTGGGTTTGCACGGCGCCATGGTCACGGACTTCACCGAGGATGGCGAAGGTGAACTGCTGCGCCGTCTGCGCGCGGTAACGGGTGACCGGATTCCAATCGCAATCACCCTCGATCTGCATGCCAACCTAACCGCCGCAATGTGCGATCTGGCCAACATCATCGTCTCTTACAAGACCTATCCGCATATCGACCAGCGTGAAACCGCTCGCCATGCCGGACAAATCCTGCAGCATTGCCTGGCGGGCGATATCAGTCCTCGTACCGTGCGAGTCACCTGCCCGATGCTCGAAGAAGTCAATGGCGGACGCACCGATATTGGCCCGATGGTCGAATGGATCCGGGCGGCCAGAGACTGGGAGCAGCGCGCCGATACCTGTGCCGTCAGTATTAACGGCGGTTTTGCCAGCGCCGATATCGTCGAGGCTGGCCCCAGCGTGCTGGTAACCGCTTCGGGCGACTGGCACGCCCATACCGAGTTCGCCGGCGGCATTGTCGCTGAAATATGGAAGCAGCGTCACCGGGTATTGAACGACTATCTCGAGGTCGACGCGGCGGCGGCAATCGCCGCGCGCTTTGACTCGAACAGCGGGCCGCTGGTCATCGCGGATTATGCGGATAATCCCGGCGCCGGCGCCTATGGCGATGCCACCGGCCTGCTGGCCGCGCTGCTGAAGGCCGGGGTTAGCGATGCCTGCTTCGGCCCGATGGTCGATGCCCAGACGGTGCAGCTGCTGCTGCAGCATCGACCCGGAGATATGGTCGAGATCAGGCTGGGAGGCAAGGTAGATCCCGCTCACGGCGGTGCCCCCCTCGAATTGCGGGTCGAATTGATATCCATCAGCGACGGGGCCTACGTCGGCTCCGGGGCGATGATCGGTGGCCTGCATCACAGTTTCGGTCCAACCGCGGTGGTTCGTGCCGACGGTATCGACATCCTGGTCACTACCGTGGCCCATCAGCTGCTGGACACACAGCAGTTCAGAAGCTTCGGCATCGATCCGGCGGCAAAGCGCGTCGTGGCGCTCAAATCGATGCAGCATTTCCGCGCCGAATTCGAGCCGATCGCCGGCCGGGTCATTGTCTGCGATAGCGGCGCCCTGGCGACGCCCGACTACCGGCGCCTGCAGTATCGCAATGTCAGGCGTCCGATATTCCCACTGGACCCCGAACTCGACGATCCCGCGATAAGCTTTCCAGGCTAGTTAATCTGTATAATGCGCTTTCAATCAGCTAACAGGCGAGTAAACCATGACGGATAAACCACGCGGAGAACTAACCACCCGCACCGTCGCGATGCCGGCCGATTCCAATCCGGCAGGAGATATCTTCGGCGGCTGGGTATTGTCGCAAATGGATATCGCCGCGGGTATCTGCGCCAGCGAACGCGCACAATGCCGGGTGGTCACCGTGGCGCTTGACGGCATGCATTTCATCCGCCCGGTCAAGATAGGCGACATTCTCTGTGTCTACACCGAGATCAAGAGCGTCGGCAACACTTCGCTCGAAATCCATGTCGAGGCCTGGGTACAGCGTGACCGCTCGCGTCACACGGTCAAGGTTACCCAGGCGAATTTCACCTTCGTCGCACTCGGCAGCGACGGGCGCCCACGCAAGCTGCCATCACCGGAAGATGACGACTAGTCGTCGACGACCTGGTCAATTACCCAGTTCGACAGCGCATGCGGTGCGAATTCGTCAGCCGCGAAACGCCCTGGGCGGCGACTGAACCGCTGCCCCTGTTGCTGCCTTTCACAAATCGCGTTGTCCTCTAGCGTCGCCTGGCGCCAGCGATCGAAGTAGGGTTTGACCTTTTCATCGAAACCAGGCGCATCGATCGTTTGCTGCGGAAAGCAGGCGCCTATCGTCAAACGGGTTCGATCCACCGCCTCGGGCTGAAACGCCAGCCACCACATGCAATCCTGGGCGAACACGAACTGGGTCGAAGGATACAGCAGGGTAAAGTAGGCGCCTGACGCTGCCTCGGGACCGAGGCCTTCGATATGCGCAAACGGCTTGTCTGCACCGGGCAAAGTCGCAACGCTGGTTTCATCCTCGACCAGCAGGCCGCTCCACTGGCCCGAGGTTTCGATCGCGCGGGAATCCTGCTGCCCCAGCGTTTCGCGATGCACGCTGCCGGTATGATAGGCTTCCAGCGCGTTTTCGGCGAGCAGCTTCCAGTTACTGCCAATTTCGAACTCCAGGCTGCCCACCAGGCGCATATCCTGACAGCGATGCGCGCCGAATTTTTGCGGCATGTTGCCGAGCTGCTGCAACAGCGGCGCCGGTTGCGGCTGGTAGTGAATAAAGATGAAACTATCCCAGATCGCCAGCGGCAGCTGCAGCAGCGGGTAATCAGCGGCATCGAAGTCACGCGTCTGCTCCATTCCCGGGGTGCCGACCAGGCTGCCGTCGAGCCGATAAGCCCAGCTGTGATACGGACAGACGATGCGTTTACAGTTGCCGTCACCCTGTAGCAGGCGAGACCCGCGATGACGGCAGCTGTTGGCGAAAGCCCTGATCTCACCGTCGCGCCCGCGCATCAGAATTACCGATCCGCCGAGACCCTCGTAACAGAAATACCCACCCGGTTTTGCCAGTTGCTCGACGCGCCCGACAAACTGCCAGTTGCGTAAAAAAATTCGCTCGACTTCGCGCTGGTAAAAACTCTTCGAGGTATAGCATTCCGGCGGCAAGGTCGACGCCTCGAGCAGCGGCTTGCGCAGCCCGCGGTAGGTTTCTGGATCGAACAGGAAGTTCTGGTTCATCGCAGCACGACGCTAAAATGCCCGCGGGTGAGGACCGCGCTAGTCCGGATGTACCAGCAGCACCGGTATTTTTGCCCTGTTGCTGAGACTGTCGGCAATGTTGCGAAAGAAAAACCGGGTCACCCCGACCCGCGCCCGGGTAGTCATGGCGACGAGAGCGGGATTGCAGTCGTTTATGTAACGCAGAATCGCTTCCACCGGATTATTACTGAAACCCACTTTTACCGAGACCTCGTAACCTGCTTCCTGGAGGCGGTTGGTTAGCGGCAGCAGCTCACTCCTGACGTGCGCCTTGATGCTGTCACGCTGCTGTGAATCGTAAATCGGGTGCAGCGTGGGCTTGACCGGCTGATCGCCAGGCTGTGCCGCGAAACCAGCGCCGAGATCCGGTTCGCCGAAACCGGCCGCACGCGGCGGTTTGGTTACAAAGTACAGTATCAGTTCGTTTTCACCCGGGGGAAACAGATGTTCCACGCTGGGTACAATCTTATGACTCAGCTCGGACTGGTTTAACGCGATTAATATTCTATTTCTGGTCATGACTGAGCCCTCTTCCCATATTTAAAGATAATCAGGCGGCTAATCCAGCGGTTCGGCAATCGACGGCATCGATCCGCGCACCCGGGTCTGGTGCATGCGCCGGCGGTATTTTTGCTCGTCGTAACCGCAACCGCGATGCAGGATACAGCGGTTGTCCCAGATCACCAGGTCACCCACCCGCCAGCGATGCCGGTAGACCGACTCGGGCCGCGTGACTTCGTCGATCAACCGCCGGATCAACGCTTTCGCCTCGGCATCGGGCATGCCCTCGATTTGCTTGACGTGCGAGCCGACGAAAACATTCCTTTCGCCGGTAACCGGATTCTGCCGCACCAGGCGCTGGCGCACCGGGTGCATATATGTGCGCTGGCTCTGGTTGACCGCGTCTTCGCCCATCTTGGTGCGCGAATAAATATAATCGTGAATCCCGACCCGGTCTTCGATCAGCTCCCGCGTCCGCTGGTCGAGACGCCGGTAGGCGGCGCGCGCGCTGGCAAACTCGGTCTCCCCGGCTTCGTCCGGCACTTCGTAGGCGCTCAGGATCGAATACATCGCCGGTATTTCGCGAAACGAGCTATCCGAATGCCACATCTCGTTACCGCGCGCCGATTTGTTCCGCCGCGGCGTGGTCTTGTTGCCCTCGACATCGACGTTGCCGACCAGGCCAATATAGGTAATCTTGCCCTGGCTGTAATAGCTGACATGCTCTTCCTCGAGCTGGCCGAAGCGGCGAGTGAAATCGAGATGTGCGCCATCGTTCATTTGCTGGTCTTCGAACAGCAGAAACGAATACCGATTTGCGGCGAGGTCGATTTGCTCAAAATCCCGATCGCTTAACGGCTGCGATAAATCGGCACCCGAAATTCGGGCACCAAACTCGGCATGGATGGATTCAATTTTCATACTGCGACGCGGATAATGACGAAATACCCGATATGGAATCAGCTCCGCGCGCTTCAGGCAAGCTCTTCGGAGAAATGGCAGGCCACATGGTGACCGCTGCTCATCTCGCGCCACTCGGGCACTTCGGTGCGGCAACGCTCCTGCGCGTGGGGGCAGCGCGTATTGAAACGGCACCCCGGCGGCGGATTGATCGGGCTCGGGATTTCACCTTCCAGCTTCTGCGCAACGTGCTGATCGTCCGGGTCCAGCGAGGGAATCGCCGACAGTAGCGCCTTGGTATAGGGATGCGAGGTTTCGGAGAACAGCTTGCGGGTCGGCGCCGACTCGACGATCTGTCCGAGGTACATGACCGCGACGAAGTCACAGGTATGCGCGATCACGCTCAGGTCGTGGCTGATAAACAGGAAGGTAATTCCGCTCTCTTGCTGAATCGAATTAAGCAGGTTCAGCACGTCGGCCTGGATCGATACGTCGAGCGCGGCGACGCTCTCATCGGCGACGATAAACCTGGGGTCGGATACCAGCGCGCGCGCAATCGAGATGCGCTGGCGCTGACCGCCGGAAAACGCGTGCGGGAAACGCCGCAGATGCTCGAGGTTAAGTCGGCACTTGGCCGCGATCTCGCGCACCTTCGCGTCGGTCTCTTCTCGGCTCGACGTCAATCCCATGACTTCCAGCGGCTCGGCGATGATGTCGCGTACCGTCATGCGCGGACTGAGCGCCGCGTAGGGGTCCTGGAAGATCAGCTGCGAACGCTTGCGGTAGTCCTTGAGTTCAGGCCCCTTGAGCGTGCCGAGATCGTAGGTAACCTCGTGGTCGGAATAAACCACCTCGCCGTGACTGATCGGCGCCGCTTTCAGCATTGCCCGCCCCAGCGTGGTTTTACCCGAACCCGATTCACCGACCAGGCCGAAGAAACTGCCTCTTTCGATTTCGAGGTTGATCCCCTCGCAGGCGCGCACCACCGGGCGCTCGCCGAAAACGAAGCCGCGCAGTGGGAAATGCACCGACAGGTCGCGGGCGGCGATCAGGATATCCTTGCTCACGATTGATCCCCCTGCGTGGCAAGGTGACAGGCCACCTGGTGATTGGAACTATCGCTCGTATATCCCGGTATCTGGGTGCGGCATTGTTCGGCAATTCCGGCCGTTTCGACGCAACGGGTGTGGAACACACAACCCGAAGGCCGATCCAGCGGCGACGGGATATCTCCCGGCACCGGGGTCAGCTGCGCCTCGAGGTCATCCAGCTTCGGCAGCGAATTCAGCAATCCGCGGGTATAGGGATGCGCCGGCGTATTGATCACCTGGCGCACGGTTCCGGTTTCCACCAGGTTACCGAGGTACATGACCGCGACCCGGTCCGCGGTTTGCGCAATTACCCCGAGGTCGTGGGTGATAAACAGAATCGACATGTGAAACTCGTCGACCAGGTCTTTCATCAGCTCGATCACCTGCGCCTGGATTGTCACGTCGAGCGCGGTAGTCGGCTCGTCGGCGATCAGCAGCCTGGGTTTGGTCGACAGCGCCATCGCGATCATTGCGCGCTGGCGCATGCCGCCGGAAAATTCAAAGGCATACTGCTTGAAGCGATGTGCGGGCTCAGGGATGCCGACACGGTTCAGCATTTCGATCGAGACCTCCTTCGCCTGCGCCGGGGTCATGTCCGAATGAATCATCAGTTGTTCGATCATTTGATCGCCAATACTGATGGCCGGGGCAAAACTCGCCATGGGTTCCTGGAAAATCATCGAGATCGCGCCGCCGCGAATAATCATCTGGTCTTTGGGGCGCTTTAACGACAGTACGTCGATCTCCCTCTCATCGGTACGCAAGGTTATGCGGCTGTTGTCGTCGTAAACCGAATTTTCGGCATTGAGCATCATCAACGCCTTGGCGGTTACTGATTTGCCGGAGCCGCTTTCACCCACCAGCCCCAGCACTTCGCCCGGTGCAATATCGAAAGATACATCGTTGACCGCGGTGACCATGCCTTCATCGGTCTTGAAGCGCAGGGTTAAATTCTTTACGGAAATCAGAGGGCTGGTCATTTCTTGGTATCTGAGTAAGGGTCGGCGGCATCACGCAATCCGTCGCCGACAAAAACGAAGGCGAGGACCAGCGTGATGAAAAATATAACCGGGATGAAATTCCATTGATAGTTGAGCAGGACGTCCGCCTTGGTCACGTTTTGCAGCATGACGCCGAGCGAGTTAACCGGCTCTTTCAGACCCAGTCCGATGAAGCTGAGCGCGGTTTCCGAAAGCACCATGTAGGGGAACGAAATGATCAGGTCGACGATGATATAGCTGGTAAAACTCGGTAACAGGTGGCGCCCGATGATATGGCCCGAGGAGGCGCCGCAAAGTTGCGCCGCCAGCACGTACTCCTGGTTGCGCTCGGTTAGCAGGTGGGTTCGAACCCGCCGCGCCAGCGTCGGCCAGCCGATGAAGCCGAGAATTAGCGAAATGATAAAAAATCGCCCCTCGGAGCTCACCGTATCCGGTATGAACGCGGCGATCGCCATGAATAACGGGATCGCGGGAACGGTTCTTACCGCGTCGGTGACCATCTGCAATATGGAATCGACCCAGCCACCGTAGTATCCGGAAATCCCGCCGATGATTAATGCCATGACGAAAGCAATGAGAACCCCGATCGTACCCACCGCCAGCGACGTGTTAATCGAATGGAAGGTTCGGGAAAAGATGTCCTTGCCGGTGCCATCGGTGCCGAACAGGTGGATCTTGCCCTCGTCGACCCCGAATAGATGGGTCGTGAAGGTCATACCGAGCAGCGTGTATTTGTCCCCTTCGGGGAACAGTACCACGTAGCGGCGCTTGTCGCGGTTGATCTTGGTCACCCAGCGGAAATTGGTTTCGATCGAACGAGTTCTTTCGTAGCTGTATATGAAGGGTCGAAACGAAAAGCCGTTTTCGTCCCAGAATTTCGGGATATTCGGCGCGCCGTTCTGGTAATCCGGGTTGCGTCCCTCGATCGTCGGATCATAGGGCGTCAGGAAAGAGGCGAACATTCCCGACAGGATCAATATTACCAGCACCGCAGCACCAGCCATCGCGGCGCGCTGTTTCTTGAAACGGGTCCAGATCAGCTGTCCCTGGCCGGCGGTAAAATAAGCTTCCTTGCGGCTCTGGTCGACGTTGGCAGCGGCTTCTTCGATGGTTGCGGTATCGGTCATATCGCTTATCCCAGGATACTCCGGCGAACTCGCGGATCGGTGAGCGCGAGAATGATATCGGTAACGAAATTAATGCCGACGATGCTGGCGGTAAGCAGAAATATGATCGCACCCGCCAGCTGCTGGTCGTTGGAACGGGCCAGCGACTCGATCAACAGGGCCCCGGCCTCGGTCAGGGTTAGAATCAACGCAACGATCGGCAACTCGTTGAAGATGCGGTTCAGATCGAAACCCAGTGAATTGATGATCGGGCCGAGCGAGTGCCGCGCCGGATAGCGCCATAACAGGCGGCGCCCGGTCACGCCACGCGCGGCGGCGGCCAGCACGTACAGTTTACCCACCTCGTCGGACATCAGCGCACGCACGGTCTGGATCGCAAACGCGGTGGCCGACCAGCCGAGGATGAATATCGGCAGCCAGGCGCGCGAGATGAAATCGATAAACCGCTCGTAAGACCACGCGGCATCGCGAAATTCCTTGGAAAACAGGCCGGTCAGACTGTCGCCGAAGACCATGGTCGAGAACAGCATGATCATCAATGCCAGCAGGAAATTCGGCATCGCCAGGCCGAGATAGCTGACCAGGCGCAGGCTATTGTTGACGACAGGGCTTTTCGACGTGGCCGAAATAATGCCCACGGGTATTGCAATCAGGTAGGCGACCAGTAGCGAGGTCAGACAGATCACCAGGCTGATCCAGAATTTTTCGCCGAGCAATTGGGAAATATTGAGCCGCAGAATACAGCTGTCGCCAAAATCGCCCTGGAAAGCATTGACGATCCAGGTTCCCCAACGGACGACATAGGGTTTGTCGAGACCCAGGCGAACTCGCTCGGCCTCGATATCGGCGACTGAAATCTGGGCACCCGTGGTATTTTTGAATGCGAGGTAGCGTTCGGCGCAGTCTCCCGGCACCAGTTCCATCAGGCTGAAGACGATGAACGACACCATGATCAGCGTGATGACCGCAAGCGCGGCGCGCGTGGCGGCAAACTGAAGGAAATGAAACATCGGTGTTTCTGGCAGCCCCCTCTCGGTTTCCTCCCGTTACCATGCGGCCCGGGAAGTCGTTATTTGGCTGCGGGCTATGCTAGCCCGCAGCCATTTTTATTGTCAACTAACCGGTCTTACTCGTCGAGCCACCATTGCGTGGGACGGTAGGGGTAGGAACGGTAGTATTCGAACGAGTGCGTCTTGTACTCGACGAAGTTTTGTACCACGTTACGGTGGTAAATCGGCGCCGGTACCTGCACCGTGCCGATGAACAGCAGGTTCTCCACCAGGAGCTGGACCAGGCGCGCACCGAGTTCATCGGATTTCGGGGTGCCAACCGGAGTGGACTGGAACGCGGTAATATCGTCGATCATCTGATACGCGTAGACCGGTGGCTTGACGCCGCTGGCACCGTTCGAGTCGATATATTCGGCCCACAGCATGTTGGTACGCTGCGTGAAATAATCGTGATACGGTGGCACCCAGATCTGGTTGGTACCGAGCACGATCGCGAGCGGCTGGCCATTACGCCACACGGTGACGTCGAGCTTGTTAGCCGATTGCGCGCTGCGGTACTCGTCCGGGGTAACTTCCTTGACCGTGCTCTGGATACCAACCGCGCCCCAGTGCTGACCGACCAGCTCCATCAACGCGGCGGCCACGCCCTGCACCGAGAATTGCAGGTTGATAACCAGCTTTTCGCAGTTCAGCAAATCGCGGAAACCATCGCCATCACAATCTTTCAGGCCCATCTGATCCAGCAGATCGTTGGCCATCTTTGGATCGTACTGCGCGTAGTACTGGCTCCATTTATTTTCGACGAACGGGGGCGAATCGGTGAAACCGGTATATTGCTTGCCTTCACCCATGCCGAAGAACGCGGTTTCGTTGATTTCGTCGCGGTTGATCGCGACCGACATCGCCTGGCGGAAACGTACGTCGCTGAACACCTTGCGCTTTTCCAGGTCTTCATGGGTCATGTTGATGCCGAGCGTCGCCATCGTGACTTCAGGACGGAGGTGAATCGTGTAGTTACCCTTCTCCTGGTTTTCCAGCAGCAGCGGCGCGGTCGACAACTGCAGCGACTGTGCCTTGAAGTCAACCTCGGCGTTGACCATCTTGAGCAGACGCACCTCGTCTTCGTTGACGAAAATCTCGTCCTGTTCGCTGACGTAAGGCAGCTGGTTGCCCGCGGTATCGACCTGGAAGAAATACGGGTTCGCCACCAGGTGACGTCCCTCGGTGCTTTCCGAGATCAGGATATGTGACTCGAGCGTCGGCATCGTATCCTTGGGCATATTGGCGACCTTGTCCGGGCTGCGCAGCATCGGCGTCGGCGTATCGGTCCAGTCGGAGTTGCCGTAGTAGTTTGAGATCACCTCGTAACCATTCTCGAATCCCATTTCCTTGGCCCGCTTGTCGGCGTCCAGGTTGAATTCAGGATCCCATTGGCTGAGGAAATGCTTGGGCTGGAAGCCCTGCGCATACGAGTTGGCAAAATGCACCAGCAGCCCCGGCTTCGGCGCCGGCATGGTGAAACGTACCGTTTGCGGGTCGATTACGTCGACGGTCATCGGCTTGCCGGCAACCAGCACGTAGTTTTTCGGCTTTTCGAAAATATTCGGGTTTAACGAGAGATTGTCATACCAGTATTTGACGTCTTCGGCGGTGAACGGATGGCCGTCGGACCACTTATGGCCCTTGCGCAGGAGGAAGGTCAACTGGGTATAATCGTCGTTCCATTCCCAACCCTTGGCGACGTTCGGCACGATGGTCTGCAGGTCGTCGGAGTAACGCACCAGGTTGACGTGACGCACCGCGAGGAAGTCGGAGGTACCGGCCTCGGTCGCGTTCGACATCATGTCGAAGGTACCGCCGTATTCGCCGATACTTTCGTAAGGCGCCACCACCAGCGGCTCTTCCGGAAGGCGCTCCTCCACCTTCGGCAAATCGGGATTACCGCGGATGCGCTTGTTCAGGTCCGCGATGTCGGGATTTTCTTTGAACAGCAGGTTACATTTCGCGAGCTGCTCGAACTCGGCCTGTTCATACTGTTGCGGGTATTTACCAGCCGGAACCCCTTTCGGGTCGGCCACCGTGACTTCCGGGCAGGTCGCCGCCAGCGCATCGCTGGTGATTCCGAGCTGCAGGATTGCGAAAGCAATACCGGCGCACGCGGGCAGCCCTAGTTTCATAGAGTTGGTACATTTCATTACTGATGTCCTCAGGATGTATTCGGTTGTTGTCATACCACTACTTTTCTTTTTCTCGTCTGCCGCACATCTTGGAGCGTGGTGCAGGCGACCAAAGGTATACCGAGTGCGTACAAGTTGCAAGTCGTGCTGCGACTATTCGCAAGCCCGATTCACAAAATACGCAGAGTAAAAACCCGGCTAATGGAAGAAGCGACGATAATGAAGAGCCTATATGACAACCCTATAACAGCGTGACGATTTTATTGGCCGATTGTGACTAATTGGTACAACCAGCCAGGTGCGTGGCTCAAAGCAATTCTATCCAGTGAACAACGGGTACTTCGTTACCCTGCGCGAGGTGCAGCTGACAGCCGATATTGGCGGTGGCGATAATCTCCGGCCGATCGACCGACAATGCCGTAATCTTGTTGACGCGCAATTGCGTGGCCAGCGCCGGTTGCAGCATCGAGTAGGTTCCGGCCGAGCCGCAGCACAGGTGCGCATCCTCGACCCGGCAAATTTCATAGCCGGCGCGCTCCAGCAGCTTTTCGACACGGCCATTGATCCCGAGACCGTGCTGCATACTGCAGGGCGTATGCACGGCAACCCGCTGGTAGCGCGACTCTGCGGGCTTGATTTCCCCGGCCTCCGCTTCGATGACTTCGAGCAGGTCACGATACAGCGAGCTAACCGTCGCGGCCTTGTCGGCGTAGCCGAGATCATGCTGCAGCAGGCGCCCGAAATCCTGTACGCTGGTGCCGCAACCGGTTGCCGTTACCACGATGGCCTCGGCCCCCGCCTCGATATGCGGCCACCAGCTGTCGATCAAGCGCCTGATCTGATCCAGCGCATAGTCCGGGGCCGACGTATGCATCGCGGCTGCACCGCAGCACATCCCCACCCCGGGCTCGATCACCTCGATCCCGAGCCGGTCGAGCAGGTTAACCGCGTAATTGTTGGTATTGGGCGCCAGCGCAGGCTGCACGCAACCCGCGAGCATCAGCATCTTGCGTTGATGGCTAGCTTCGCTACGCGCAATCGGTACCTGCCTGGGCGGTACGGATTGCCTTAACTTGCCCGGCAGCAACGGCGCGAACGCCTGACCGGTCCGTACCGCCAATTTGAATAACCACCCCGAGTTGATAAAGCGCACGATCACCCAGCGCCGCGCGCGATCCCACCAGGGTCGCGGCAATTCCTGCTCGATACTTTCGCGACCGATATCGAGCAGGTGGCTGTACTTGACCCCCGAGGGACAGGTGGTCTCACAGGCCCGGCAAGTCAGGCAGCGATCGAGATGTTTGAGCATTTCGGCATTGGCGGGCTCGCCCTCGAAGTACTGCTTCATCTGGTAAATACGACCACGCGGGCCGTCCAGCTCGTCGCCGCGTAACTGGTAGGTCGGGCAGGTCGCGTTACAGAAGCCGCAATGCACGCACTTGCGCAGGATCGACTCGACGGTTTCGGCGTGACGGCTCTGCTGTATTTTTTTGGCGAGATTGGTTTGCATGACTCGCCTAGAGACCCGGGTAAAGCCTACCGGGATTGAAGATGCCGGCGGGATCGAAGCTGGATTTAATGTTACGCTGCAGGGTCAGCATAGCCGCCGCAAGCGGATGGAATCGCGGCACGTCGGGAGCGTGTCGTCGAAACGCGCACAGGCTGCCGCCCGCGCCCGCGACCTGGCCACGCACCGCGGCAATGTCGAGTTCGCCGCAGACCCAGCGCTGCGCCCCACCCCACTCGATCAACTGCGACTTAACCGACAACAGGTCTGGGGTCGTCGGTGGCAGCGATACGCGGCTTAGCGGCTCGTCGGATTCGAAAAAATCGAGCTGCTGCTCTTTCAGCGCCGACCAGTCCGATTCGATCCTGTCACCACCCAGCTGAGCCATCGCCTGGTGCACGCCCTGCCCGCTGCCCGATAGCCGCAAATGGCTGCGGCCGTCATGCCACAGCGACGCCGAAACCGGATAGGGTTCCGAACCAAGCCCATTAACCCAGCGAATATGTTCGTCTGCGCTCGCGTGCTCGTAGGCTAGCGTAATTTCGGTCTCGTACTGCGGCACGACCCGGATCGAGACTTCGAGGATAATGCCGAGGGTACCGAGTGCACCGACCATAAACCTCGAAACGTCGAAACCCGCCACGTTCTTGATCACACGCCCGCCGAACTGCAGCACCTGGCCGCGGCCGTCGAGCAGTTTAACGCCGAGCACAAAATCCCGGATACTGCCGGCGTAGGCGCGCCGCGGACCCGCCAGGCCGGCCGCAACCATGCCGCCGATAGTCGCATCCTCGCCAAAACAGGGGGGCTCGAAGCCGAACATCTGGCGCTGCTCCGCCAGCAAGGCTTCCACCTGGGCCAGCTTGCAGCCCGCCCGCAGCGTGATGACGAGTTCCGCGGGATCGTAATCGATGATCCCGCTATGCGCTGAAACGTCGATCGGCAAGGCTTCGATGGACTCGCCGTAGAAGCGCTTGCTGCCACCGCCGATAATTTCGATTTCGCCGCCGCTGGCGGCAACCGCGCTAATCTGTGCGCGGAGTTCGTCTTCGATGCTGACGTCGTCGATTTCTACAGTCATCAAAAACGTTCCAGTTCCGGGAACGGCAGTTCGCCTCCGTGCACGTGCATGGCGTTATGCTCGGCGCAACGCGCCAACGTCGGTATCGCCTTGCCAGGGTTCAGGATCTTCAGCGGATCGAAACACTCGCGCAGCGCGTGGAACTGGTTACGCTCGGCGTCGCTGAATTGAATGCACATTTCCCCGAGCTTCTCGACGCCAACGCCATGCTCGCCGGTAATCGTGCCGCCGTGATGGATGCAAAGCTGCAGGATCTTGCTGCCCAGCTCTTCGGTTTTTTCGAGCTCGCCCTCGTTGTTGGCATCGTACAGGATCAGCGGATGCAGGTTACCGTCACCGGCGTGAAACACGTTGGCGACCGGCAAGCCATACTGCTCGGAGAGTTGCCGTACCCCTGCCAGCACCGCCGCCAGCGATTTGCGCGGAATGGTCCCGTCAATGCAGTAATAATCGGGTGAGATCTCGGAGAGTTGCCGTACCCCTGCCAGCACCGCCGCCAGCGATTTGCGCGGAATGGTCCCGTCAATGCAGTAATAATCGGGTGAGATCCGGCCCACCGCGGGAAAGGCTGCCTTGCGCCCGGACCAGAACAGCAGGCGTTCGGTCTCGTCTTTCGCGAGCCGGGTTTCGACCGCGCCGCCCGCCCTGAGCACCCGCTCGACCAGTTCGATCTGCGCCGCGACCTCTTCGTCGGTACCGTCGAGCTCGCAAATCAGGATCGCCTCGGCGTCGACCGGGTAATTGGCGTGCACGAAGTCCTCGGCGGCGCGAATCGCCGGGTTATCCATCATTTCGACGCCGGCGGGGATGATGCCCTCGGCGATGATCGCGGCGACGCTTTCGCCGGCTTTTTCCACCGAGTCGAACACGCCCATGACGACACGCGCGCAAAGCGGGATTGGCAATAACTTGACCGTGACCTCGACCACGATACCGAGCATTCCCTCGGAGCCCACCAGCAGCGGCATCAGGTCGTAACCGTCGGTGTGCAGCGAGCGCTGGTCGATTTCGAAAATCTCGCCGTCGGCGCCGACCACCTTGAGCGCGAGGATATTGTGCAGCGTCAAGCCATACTTGAGGCAGTGCACCCCGCCGGCATTTTCGGCAACGTTGCCACCGATCGAACAGGCGATCTGCGACGAGGGATCGGGCGCATAATAAAGACCCTTCGACTTGACCGCTTCCGAAATGGCCAGGTTACGTACGCCCGGTTCCACCACCGCGCTGCGCGCCAGTTCGTCGACCTGCAGTATCCGCATCATTTTAGACAGGCTTAACACCACGCCCTCGGCATGCGGCAGG
>CAMYON010000053.1 GCA_947260025.1 uncultured Gammaproteobacteria bacterium | reverse complement strand
GACCGTGCGGCTTGACCATATAACACCCAAACAACTTTAGGTTGTGTGTTATGTCGCGTCATACCGATGCAACATTAACTTTATTACAGTATTCAAATTGGGGATTCAGACAGCGAGTTTGGGGTCACGAGTTTGGGGTCAGAGTAAAAATACATCTGATATTGTCCCGGCTGGCATGGGTTCGGGGTATTTTTACTCTGACCCCAAACTTTCTGGACCCACCTGATCCCATCCCGAACTCAGAAGTGAAACGGTACTGCGCCGATGATAGTGTGGGGTCCCGGAACGCCGGATCGCTCCATATGAAAGTAGGTCAGGCCCAAAGCGTTCGCTTACGCTCACGGGCTGGGCCCTTGCCAGGCATTTAACTCTAAAACCCCGGTCGCTTCCCGACCGGGGTTTTTTCTCGCGTGTCACCCAGGCAAAGACCTACGTAGGCCACGCGCAAAGCATTCGCTTAGCTCACAAGGAGTCTGTTGGTGCGGGCATGATCTGAAACCGTGCATCAGCCGTAGACAGTCTGACGGCTTCGGTCAATAAAACGTTCCCCAGGAATTTCCAGGTAATGTGGCAAGAGGAGTCTGGCGTACCCCTTATCCGCTATTTAAAAAAGCTCACGGCCACGCTTATGAAATTTACGATTCAAAGAACATTCCTGACTTGTGTCGTCAGTTGTGTCTTGTGTCTTACGAGCAACGTGGTGAGCGCGGAGTCTGCTTCTCAACGAGGTGAAAACAGGACCAGGGTAGAGCCCATGGGCTTTTTGTATGGCGCCGCTATTGGTATTCAACGTGAAATTTACAAGGATTACGACAGGCGTGTCATACCTTTACCGATATTGGGTTATCGCGGTGATAAGCTGAACGTTTTCGGGCCTTTTATCAGTTACGAGATTCTAAGCCTTGGCGACTTCAAATTTTCTGCCCGGGCGCAGCCCCGATTTGGTGGTTTCGACGAATCCGACAGCGATATATTCGAAGGAATGGAGGAAAGAAAAATCTCCATGGACGTCGGCCTGGGGTTGACTTACCAGAGAGATAACTGGAAATTCGAAATTGCGGCGCTGCATGACGCACTGGACCGTTCGAACGGTACGGAATCCAGCGCAAGGCTGGGAAAGGTGTTTCGGTTCGGGTCGGTTTTCATCGAGCCCAGGGTCGGTTTGAGCTATTTAGATAGCAGGCATGTCGACTACTATTATGGGGTTGATGAATCCGAAGCCACGAATAACAGGCCCGAATTCGAGGGTCGCGACGCATTAAGCTCCAGTCTAGGCATTAGCCTGACCACACCGGCGTTTTTTAACGGTTTGACCAGAATCAGCCTCGATAATACCTGGTACGATTCGAGTATTACCGACAGCCCGTTGACCGAAACAGATTCAAGCCTGACCTTGCGTGCTTCGTTTTCGAAGTTTTTTTAGCGACAAAAACTTCCCGAGTCGAATGCTGTGCAGGCGATCACGCAGCTTCGCTGCTTTTCTTGAACCAGTCCAACCAGATACCGCTCAGTAGCCAGCTGTAAAACCAGGTCCCCGCGAACACCAGTATGAAAGTTATCGTGATGTCCGAGCTGCTGCCGTCGAGCGTAAAAGCCGGTACGTAGCCGAATATGAACGGCGCCAGGTAGAGAAACTTGGCGAACTTGAACGCGACCCAGGCGGTTGTCCTGTGACAGCCAGTAAACGATCATGTGCGCCGCGATTTCGTTCACACCCAGATGAGTCAGCGCGGGTACCGCGACAACCGCGGTGATCAGGTAGGCCGCCGTGACCGGAACACCCATGCCGAGAATCAGTGAAGCCAGCGCTATCAGCAGGATGGTCAGGTAGAGCTTGCCGTCGGCGAGCTCGATAACGATATCGGCGAAGGTCAGAACCAGGCCGCTATAGGTCAGCACGCCGATGATGATACCGATGACGCCAACCGTGGCGCCTATCTTGAGGCTGGCCTCGGCGCCGGCGCGCGACGCACTGACGAAACCCCTGACATCGACCCGCGTTTCCTTGCGAAACCAGCTCACGACGATACAGGATACGATGCCGAGGATCGCGGAGTACCCGGGCGAGTAGCCCATCAACATGAAGATGGTGATTACCACCAGCGGCAAAATGTAAAACCATTCCTTCTTGAGTATGTCGATCGCGTTCCGCTCGCTTCTTTCACCGACGATATTATGTCGTTTGGCGTGGTAGTGGACCATCATGAAGACGCTGAAGAAATACATGAGCGCCGGGAAAACGGCTACCAGCATGATGTGGGAATAGGGCAGGCCGGTCAGCTCGGCCATGATGAATCCGCCGGCCCCCATTATCGGGGGCATGAACATGCCACCGAGCGATGCCGCAGGCTCGATGCCGCCGGCAACGTGCTTCTGGAATCCCGCCTTTTTCATCATCGGAATCGTAAACGCGCCGGTGGAAACCGTGTTGGCGATGGCACTGCCCGAGATCGATCCGAACAGGCCGCTGGCGATAACCGAGACCTTGCCGGGACCGCCGATCTTGTGGCCGACCGCGGCCAGCGGGAAGTCGATGAAAAATCGCTGCGCGCCGCTTTTCTCCAGGAACGCGCCGAAAATCACGAACAGTATGATATAGGTTGCGAGCACGTTGGCCATGATGCCGAACACGCCGTCGCTCTTGTAAAAGATGCTGGTGCACAAATCCGGGAAGGTGTCGCCGGCATGCGAGATCAGCTCCGGAGCGTACTCGCCGAACACGCCGTAAGCGATCATGACGCCCCCCATGATAACGAACACCATCCCGACCACGCGGCGCGCGACCTCGACACCCACCAGCACGCCCGCTATTGCGATCCACTTGTCGATTTCGGTCTCGGCGCCGGCGCGATAATTGATCGCCTCGAAATTGAGAATCCAGTAGCCGAGCGTGGCGATGGAAAGCGCGATCAGTAAAAAGTCGCCGACACGGGCGACCGGATGCTTCGAGCGGTAAACGAGAAAAACCAGGACGTAGGTAATTACCACATAGATGCCGCGGTGGTACTGGGTTGCGGCCGGTGCAATTACTGCCGAGTAGGAATAAAACAGTACCAGCCCGAGGGCCATGATATCGAACAGTATCTGTTCGACCTTGTTCATTTCTTCAACACGCACGGTTGCCCCTCCTCCTTATTTTTGATGGGCATCCGATCCCGTTTTTGATTTGTTCCAGGATAGCGGGCAGGTTGGGCCTGCCCGCTTCCGGTATTACATCATGCCTTTTTCTTTCCAGAACTTGACCGCGCCGGGATGCCATGGCGTGACCACGCCCTGGGTGCCGGTGTCGAGGCTCATGTTCTTGAAGGTCTTCTTCTGCTGCAGCATGTGCGCCAGGCCTTCGTCGGTGTATATGATGGAAAGCATGTTATAGACGGTTTCTTCGGAAACCTTGGCATTTGCTACCCACAGGGCCGAATCCTGGAACGAAGGGCTTGCGTATTCGACGCCGCGGTAAGTACCGGCTGGTACCGAGATCTTGGAAAAGTACGGGTACTTGTCAAAAAAGCCAGAATCTGTGGCATCTTTGCCGAGATCGATCAGCTCGATATCGTTGGTTTGTGCAGCCATGATGACCGCGCCGCTGGGGAAAGCGGTGAACAGCCAGAAGGCATCCAGTTGATTGTTGCCGAAGGCTTGCGCGGCGTCGTTGTAACCCATCGCGTTGCGTTCGATCTTGTCCCAGACGCCCAGGTGGGTGAAGAATAGCTCGCAGTTGGCGAACGCGCCGGAACCGGCATTACCGACGCCGACTTTCTTGCCGACCAGGTCCTTGGTGCTCTTGATGCCGGAATCCTTGCGCACCACGAGTTGTCCCGGCGCGCCGTAAAGCCAGGCTACCGCCATAACGTCTTCATACTTCTTCGCGTCGTTTTTCATCTGGCCGTTTCTACCGAGGTAGACGTGACCCGAATAAACGACGCCCATCTGCGCTTTACCGGAGTTGACCTTGCGCAGGTTTTCCACCGAACCGGCCGAAGACTGCGCCCTGACCCTGAAATCCTTCGAAGCCTTGATCGGCTTGTAAACCTGGATCGCGTTGGCCACCACCTGGAACGTGCCACCGGCGGGTCCACCGCTGAATACGACTCTTTCCTTCGCTTGCGCGGTGACCATACTCGACATGGCCGCGACCAGCAGGACGAAGAAACCCATTGATACTAGTACTTGCTTTTTCATGCTTACCTCTTTTGGTTGTTTTTTTGTTATCCGTCAGTGTAGGGCCAGATTAATTCATTTAATTGATATGTATCAAGATATTCATAACCCCGGATTTTCGGGACCTGGTCTGATGAACGAGGTTGAGCTCGATGACTAATCGCTGGTCGCGGCGCGATTTTTGCGCAGGATCGACTCCGTAAAGGCTATTCCTCGGAAGTCTCTGACCTTGTCAGGGTAGCGGGAAGCAGCGCAACCGCGGCCTCGAGCAGGTCACGCTCGGTAACGATACCGAGTAACTGGCCGCGGGCGACCACCAGCAGACAGCCGGCCTCGTTTTCCAGTATCTGCGCAAAGGCCGCGCCCAGGCCGGCGTTTGGCGAAATAGTGGCTGGATCGTGCTGCATGACTTCAGACACCGGCACCGGTTGTTCCCGGGTGGACATGTCCCCCGAGCGCAGATGCAGTAGCTCGCGCGTCGATAGCAGCCCGACCAGCTCACCCTGCACGGTTTCGACCGGAACGTGGCGCACGTGGCGCCAATCCATCATGCTGGTGGCCAGGTCGACAAGATCCTCCGGCCTGGCCGTAAACAGGTTGGTCGTCATGATATCGCCGACCTTTTTCACGGGCTGATCGGCCGCGGCACCAGTCTCGGGCATAACCAGGTCCCAGCGGTGTACGGGTATCGAACCGCTCTGGCGCTGGTGTACTTCCTGCACCGCCTGCCTGCAAGTCGCCGCGCGCTGATCCTCGGGTACGCCGGCCAGCGAGTCCAGCAACCAGCGGGCGCCGGTGCGACCGCTGCTGACCCGCTCTTCGATGATCCCGAGGTAATAATCGATGTCTTTGGCGGGCACCTGCAACGCCGCCAGTCCTTCCCTGGCCACCGGGATCAACTGCTGTTGCAGCAGTTCACCTGCGCCCGCCCGCTGCCCATCCAGCCAGGTAAGCCGGGCTGCCAGGCCATTCTGGGCCGCGGCAAACAGGTTGAGCCTGGCGTCTTCGAAGGCGATACGCTGTGGAATACTGATGGCGTCGGTTGCCATAGACTGCATCAAACCGTAATAAAGTGCGACGTTGGCCACCTGGTCGACGATTGTCGGGCCGGCCGGCAACGCGCGATTTTCGATCCGCAGGTGCGGCTTGCCGTCGGTGATACCGTAGCAGGGCCGGTTCCAGCGCCATACCGTGCCGTTGTGCAGTGTCAGCGCGCTTAGCTCCGGTATCTTGCCCTCGTTCAAGGCCTGGAAGGGATCATCGACCGGATCGCGCACCATGATGACATGATGGCGCATCGCATTCTCGCGAAAAACCTCCATAATCGAATCGGCAACCCAGGCTTCGCCAAAGCCCACTCGCGTCGGAAAATCGCGCGCGAGCTGCGACGTCGAGCGATATTCGAAAGTGCGTTCGAATAGCGCGACCCGTGTCTCGTGCCAGACCCTCCGGTTGAGCAGCACCGGGGAGTTGGCGGCCGCAGCCAGAATGGGCGCCGTGATTAGCTGCGCCAGGTTGTAAAGCGGGCCCGCCTCCTCGGGAGCGACCTGCAGGTGAAACTGGAAACTGGTGCTGGCGCCTTCCACTACCGCGCAGTCGTGACTGGATTCGAAATGGTCGACGCCGTCGATCACCAGCGTGAAGCGCTCTCCGCGTACCGCCATGCAGGTATCGTTGAGGCACTGGTAACGGACTTCCGGCGTTAGATTCGCAAGGGTAACGTGTTCGTCCTGCAGCGTGGGCAGGATGCCGGTCAGCACGATGCGGGCGCCGATGGTACTGGCGGCGCGGTCAGCCTGCAGTAGCGCGCTTTCCAGGCCGGACTCCATGATGCGCAGAAAGTCGCCGCCGAGCAGTTGCGGATCGAGATTGGCTTCGAGGTTGAAGCGCGCCAGCTCGGTGCCAAACCTGGGATCGGCGATGTTCTCGAGCACCCGGTCCGAAATCGGGGCAGGGTAATCGTTGGCGTCGACGATATACATTTCCTGTTCGACGCCCACGCGTCGCACCCCGCGCTCGATCAGATCTCTTTCGATCATTACCTCGAGCGCCCGTATGTCATCCAGCATCGCCCGCACGAAAGTTCGCGTGCGCTGTTCGTCCGACGTGTCATGTACCCTGTGCTCACCCATCGTGGAAGCATAACAACCTGTTTCGATTGGGAATTGAGCCAGATCAACACGGCCGGCCACGCGGGTCGGGATACTAGTACCGCGTCAACCCCGGGAAGAATCACGCTATGAGCAAGCTTAGAATCGCCGCCGGAACCCGCATCGCCGCCGAAGCCGGTGCGGCGGTTGCCGAACAGGGTGGCAATGCGGTCGATGCCGCGATAGCGGCGATGGTAGTTTCGGTGTGCACCGATACCGGGATCATGTCGCCCGGCTGCGGCGCTTTCGTTACCGTCTGGCCGCCGGATGCCGAGCCGGTCGTCATCGACGGCTATGCGGAGATGCCGGGACGTGGGTATGGTAACCAGCATTTCGGCGAAGCGACGCACGAGGTCGTGTTCGACTATGGTGGCGACACCCGTCAGCTCGTAGGTTACGGCACGATTGCGACCCCGGGCGGATTTGCGGGATTAGCGCATGCGTCGCAGCAGTATGGGCGTTTGCCCTGGAATTCACTGGTCGAACCGGCAATCGACTGGGTCGAGCGAGGCTTCCCGTTGACCGGTGGCGCGGCGGAATACCTCGGTTTTACCCACGCCGCGATCTATTCCTGGCATCCGGACAGCTACCGCGTACTGCACCATGACGATGGCAGCCCGCTGGCGCAGGGCGATATCGTGCGCATTCCCGGCCTGGCCGACAGCCTGAGGTCTATCGCCAGCGACGCGGGCTCGCTCTACGGTGGCGAGCTGGGTCAACGCATCGCGCGCGGCGTGCGCGAAAACGGGGGCTTGCTCGGTATCGAGGATCTGCAGGCCTACGAGGCAGTGGTGCGAGAGCCGGTGCGAGCGCGGATTGGGGACTGGGAAGTCGCTAGCAATCCGCCGCCGGCAGTCGGCGGTTCCTGCCTGGCGGCTATGCTGCTATTGCTCGATCGCCTGGGACCCACGGACAGCCTGCAGCGGGAAGTCGAGAGCATGGTGACCACGCAGCGCGCCATTCTGGGTTTCAGGGCCAGTCGGCTTGACGGTGCGCACCACGCGCTGCCGCGGGAAGTCGAACGCATGCTCGAGTTGGCTGAACTCGGCGATCACAGCTTGCTTAGCGCCCCTTCCACCAGCCATGTCTCGGTGGTCGATGCGGACGGCCTGGCCTGCGCGATTACCGCGTCGGCCGGTTACGGCTCGGGGGCGATGGTCGAGGGCACCGGTTTCTGGTTGAACAATTCGCTCGGTGAAATCGATTTGTTGACTAAGGGTGTTGGCGGCCTGTCACCGGGTACACGCATGGCATCCAATATGGCTCCGACCATTGCGCGTCGGCGCAGTGACGGCGCACTGCTTGCGCTTGGCTCGCCGGGCGCGTCGCGGATTACCACCGCGATCGCCCAGGTACTCGCCAACTTCGCCGGCAGAAACATGAACCTGGCGGATGCAGTCACACATCCGCGGTTGCACGTGGAACTGGCGGCAGAGCCGGGAACCATCGCCTTCGAGCCCGGGCTGCCGGTGGTGCCGATGCAGGGGCTGGAACCGAGACCGTTTGACGGGCCATCGATGTATTTCGGTGGCGTGCAGGCGGTATTGTGGTCGCGGCAGGACGGACTTTCGGGCATTGCCGATGCGCGCCGGGGTGGTTACGTGGCAGGCTAAAGCCGCTCTCAGCCCCCTTCGAATGTGGACAGCAGGGTCAGGCAATCCTGGTCGCTGACGATGGCATCGTCCCATTGCCCGGCCGGTATCACCTGGTCCGTATTCATCAGCACGAGGCCGCTCGCGTCTTCGATGCCGGCGGCGCGTAACACCGCCCACGGTGTGGCTGGGGTGTCGATATCGAGCTCCAGCCGGTTGTCGCCGTGAAACGCTGGTGGTGCATCATCCCCGAAGCCAAACAGTTTAATTTCGATCGACATATGCAGTGACTCAGAGGTTGAGGCGCGCGAGCGTTTCCGGCAGGGGCACGCCATTCTCA
This sequence comes from uncultured Gammaproteobacteria bacterium, assembly GCA_947260025.1. Classification (GTDB taxonomy): domain Bacteria; phylum Pseudomonadota; class Gammaproteobacteria. The sequence goes on along the minus strand of CAMYON010000053.1, from coordinate 16,179 downwards.
TCCCAGCCGCGCAATTCATAGTATTCGCCCAGCATCTGCGACAGATCGGCGACATCGCCCTTGCCCGCGCCGGCTTTCGCCGCTTCGGTTACGGTCCTGTCGGGTAACCTGTCGTCCGCCTGGCTGAATCCTGCGGCGAGGTTGAAACGGCGCTCCATGTTCCAGATTCGTTCGCCGACCAGGAGCAGGTTGTCGAGACTCCAGTCTCCCTCGCAGGCGGCGTCGACCATTGCGGCGACGTGTTCCGGCGGGAACATGGCATTGGTAAAGATGCAAATACCGGAACTGTCGATGGCGCCGACCAGGTCCTGCGTGTTCTTCACCAGGCTGGCCTTGCCCTCGGTGCTGACGTTGTTGAAGTCATCCACTACCGGCCGCGCGCGCATGTGGCAGGCGCCTCGATTGGAAGTGGCGTAGGCCAGCGCCATGCCCTTCATTGCGCGCGGGTCGTAACCCGGAAATTCCTGACCCTTGACTGACATGGATAACTCCGGGCGCCCGTATTTCGCGCACAGGCGCGCCGAGCCGAGACCGAGTTCGGCACCGAAGCCTTCGCCAAAGGCGGTCAGTTCGGCGGCGCGCGCGAGCGCCGCGGCGTCGCCGAAGCGCAACTCGAGCCCGTCGGTATCCGCGAGCGTCAGTGCGCCTTCCTCGAATAACTCCATCGCCGCGGCGATGGTGACGCCCAGCGAGATCGGATCCATGCCCTGCTCGTTGCACAGGAAGTTGACGTAGTTGATCGTGTCCAGGTCGTCGATACCGCACATCGGGCCGAAGGCGAAGGCATTTTCGTACTCGAGCCCGCCAGAGGGTAACTGGTATCGCGATCGATCGCCGCCCTGGGGGTCCGGTCCGTTGACCAGCGGCGAGGTCGGATCGATGGTGGCGACGCGGCCGCAGCCGATGGTACAGGCGAAACAGGCCTTGTTGCCCTGCAGGCTCGGTTTACCGTCGCTGCGGCGCGGAACCGTCACCGCGTCCGCGTTGATCGCGGCGACGCCTTCGAACTGCACGTCGCGGCAATTGCGCGTGGGCAGGGAGCCGAACTGGTTGGTAACATCCATCATGTTGTGGGTGCCGCGGGTAGTGAAGCGCTTGCGTACCGGGTTCGGCTGCAGCACTTCCATGGTGGTGCGCACCGCCTGGCGAAAGCCGTCCGGATCGCGTACGGTAACGCCCCGGCTACCGCGCACGGCGATGGCCTTGAGTTGCTTGGCGCCCATCACCGCGCCCACCCCGGAACGGCCGTAGGCGCGGTCGATGTCATTGACGATGCAGGCGAACTTGACTCCAACCTCGCCGGCGCGTCCGATACTCGCGATCTTTGCCTGCGGTTCCGCCAGTTCACGGCGCAGCCAGGGCTCGGTCTCCCAGACGCTGCGCCCCCACAGCTGGTCGGCGGGGCGTATTTCGACCTGGTCATCGCGGATCCACAGGTAGACCGGCGTCGCTGCCCTGCCTTCGATGATCAACAGATCGTAGCCGGCCTGTTTCAACTCGGCGCCAAACATGCCGCCGGTATTCGAGGCCGCGATAGTACCGGTCAGGGCACCCTTGGTCACCGCCGATGAACGCCCGCCGGTGGGCGCGTTGGTGGCGGTCAACGGACCGGTTGCGATGATCAGCTTGTTTTCAGGCGCCAACGGGTCGACCGCCGGATCGACTTCCTCGGCGAGGTACTTGCTGCCGAGGCCGCGCTGTCCGAGGTATTCCTGCGCCCAGGCGCGGTTCAGCGGCTCGATTCTATAGCTGCTCGAACTCAGGTCGACTCGAAGAATCCGGTTTTGCCAGGCCATCTTGTTACTCCCAGGTCCCGTCGAGATAGGCGGGGACCGACTTAGCAGGCATCTTACAGCGGATTATCGCGGATGTAACCAGCGGCGAAGGTAACAATAACACGTGCGTTTATTTCCGCGCTTGCAGCGAGGATGCCGAGCCACGATCGGCACGGTTGACGCCGGGGATATCCACCTGCTCCGCTGCGCTAGCGGGTTGCGGCCGTGGGGTAGGAATAATGGTCCGATCTGCATTATGCTTACTGGATTCAACAATGCTGTTTAACCGGAGGAGATAACAATGTCATACGTTCTGGCGGTCACCTGGATCGCGAAACCTGGCCATGAAGCAGAGGTAAAGGAAATTCTGCAAACGCTCGGCGAGGCGTCGCGGCAGGAACCGGGCGTGATCAACTATACCGCGCATGTCGATCCCGAAGACCCGCGGCAGTTTTTCATCTACGAGATGTATCATGATGCGAGTGGCCTCGAGGCGCACCAGCAGACCGCCCATTTCAAGGAGTTCGTGCTGGAAAAAGCGATACCTTTGCTGGAGACCCGCGAGCGCCGCTCCTTCGTGGCGCTTTAGCCGCGTCGCGCAATCAAACTGGCAGGTTGCTGACGTGACCCACCCATAGCGGCGGCCGCTCGTCACCCGCGTTCATTTGTCGTTCTCATCGGCCTCGCCCGCCACGGCTTTTTGAATCAACGGAACCAGCGACTCGGGCAGCCTTACGTTTCCGGATAGCGCGAATTCGTGCGCGCTGTCGGACATCTTGTTCCAGGTCTTCTGGATAATCTCTATCCATTTTTCCTCGCTGTAATCCGGATGCTTGCCCACGAATTCGAGCATGTAATGTTCCATGAACACGAGGTCGGTAACGTCTTCGAGCAACTGGGTGTCGGGATTTCCCTTGATGTTCTTTTTGGCCACGGAATTTCGGACCCTTTCGATCGACTCGTCGTCAAACCCCGCCTGCTGCAGCAGCCTGGCCGCCGTGTTCCCCTGGATCTTGTACAAATCCTTGCGCCATTTCAGGTAGCCAATGCGATCCATCGGGTAGGCGTTGCGTGGAGATTTCCAGCGTTCGATATGCTGCGCCCGAATGGCAAGCTTCATCGCATCGTCGGCATCCGGCGCGAAGCGCTGCAGCATATCCGACATGCGTTCGGAATAGAGCAGTTCCTTGGGCCAGTCCTTGCCATCGGCGGATACCCGGTTGGGGTCCTCGCTGTTGGCGGCGTCGATAAGCGCCAGGGCAGTCTCGTAAGTCGTTTGCGTTTGGGACATCGCGTGATTCCAGAATTGTTGAAACCGGGCGATTATACCCGCTCTGCTAGTACTGTCGTAGCCTGTGATAATCGGCCGGGCAGGCATCCTGCCGGATCGTATGCCGCAGGCCGGCGATTTTTCGACGGCGGGTTATTTAAAATAGAGCAGATTAGAGCTAACCTGTCGCGCTTTCATCATAATCGTGAACCCGCGGTTAAAATAGAGGACGGTTGCTGTTGCTGCGCGTTATTTTCTGGAAAATCGGGTGTGAACTGGCGCATTTGAAAAGGGCGCTGTCACCGCAGTTCGAGCGCAAGGTTTACTACTTTGCTTTTGGTGCAAATCTCTGCCGGGATGTACTCGAGCAGCGCCGTATCAAAGTGTTCGAAACCTTCGATTACGTGCTCGAGGACGCCAGCCTGCAGTTTACCCAGCCCGGCTTCTACAAGGATCACGGCTACGCCTCGGCCGATGCCGCCAGCGACGAAGTGGTGTACGGCAGAATGTACCTGATTCTCGAGCGCGACGCGTTACGCATGGACTATTTCGAGGGTGTGCCTTTTTTCAGGGTGCATGAAAAAGTGACGCGGCAGGCTGGCGACTTCAATTTTTACTTCTACCGCGCCACGCGCGCGGTGGCGGGACTGAAACCAACCCGCGAATACCTCGATTACATCGTCGACGCTTACCGGCAAATGCCCGTCGTCCCCGACGATTACCTGGCGTCTGTCGTAGGACTCGAAGTGCTCGAGCATTTCGAGCCGCTGGAACAGACCGGGGTGTTCGTTAGCGATATAGAGCGGTGGCCGAACAGGCTGCATCCGGTGCTGATCGGCTATGAAAGGTTATGTTCGAAAATGGTCGAATTCCTGTGGCACCGCTCGCCGTTACAGTGGATGATAAGAACCTAGAACCACCCGGCCACTCTCCCGCTACCGGGTTTACTCGCGGCTTTCACGCCGGCAGCCAGTTGCTGAAATAAACTACCAGGATATAGCGTAAACCCTTGCCGCTGCCCACCAGGACCAGGAACAGCCACAGGCGCAGTTTCATGATGCCGGCGATCAGCGTTAACGCGTCGCCGCCCAGCGGCATCCAGGCAAACAATAGCGACCAGAAACCGTAACGCCGATACCAACGTTGCGCGCGCGCTATCTGATCACGACTGAAGTAAAACCAGCGACGGTCCTGAAACCGCAGCAGATAAACGCCGAGCAGCCAGTTAACCACCGCGCCCAGCGTGTTACCCAGGGTTGCGATGGTGACCAGCAGTAGCGGGTCGCCGCCGTCGCGCAGCATCGCGAACAGTAGCAGTTCCGAGGAAAAGGGCAGAATGGTTGCGGCGAGGAACGCGGAACCGAATAGCAGCAGGTAAGAGATCATTTACGCTCGGGCCCGACGGCTCTTGCGACAGGTAAAACCGCGGCGGCGGGTCGAGGCGCTTAGCCGTTTTCGATTTTTTCGATCACGTAGCCGCCGGAACGCTCGTCCAGCGACAGTTCCAGCAAGCCGCGGCGCTCGGCTTCCTGCAGCAGTTCGCTAAAAGAACGCACGCCGTAATAGCTTTCGTTGAAGCCCGGCCGCCGTCGCTTCAGCGCCTGCTTGATCATCGACCCCCAAAGCTTTTCGCTATCGCCGCGCTCGGTGTACAGGGCCTCGGCGGTTTCCATAACGAAGCCAACGGCTTCGTCAATCTTGTCTTCCTCGGTTTTGCCCTGCTCGGCGGGCCTGGCCGCCTTGCTGACTGCCTTTTTCTTCACCGCCGGCTTACGCTTGCGCTGCTTGCTGGATTCGTCTTCGCGCGCAAGGTCGTCGTAGAAAATAAACTCGTCGCAGTTGTTCATCAGCAGGTCGGAGGTCGAGCTTTTTACACCGACGCCGATCACCGTCTTGTTGTTCTCTCGAAGTTTGCTGACCAGCGGCGAAAAATCGGAATCACCGCTGATGATGACGAAGGTATCGATGTGTTCCTTGGTGTAGCAGAGATCGAGCGCATCGACCACCATGCGGATATCGGCCGAGTTTTTACCAGACTGGCGGGTATGCGGAATTTCGATGAGCTCGAACGCGGCGTCATGCATTACCGCCTTGAATTCCTGGTAGCGTTCCCAGTCGCAATAGGCTTTCTTGACGACCACGCTGCCTTTTACCAGCAGGCGCTCGAGCACCAGGTTGATATTGAATTTTTTTATTCGGGCGTCGCGCACGCCCAGCGCCACGTTTTCGAAATCGCAGAATATCGCCAGATTCAAATCCTGGTTTACCGATGACATGTGTTTGCTCCCGGAGACAGTGCTCGATAGAGAGATTGGGGTTCTGACGCAGTAAGCAGCGCCACGTAGCCGACAGAATAAACGTTTTTAGTGACAATACATATCTGATTTTTTATAAATTGGCGAGCGCGGTGCCTGCCGCGCAGCTTTTGGAACGGGACCTGATCAAGACCAGCGGGCCATAATAATAGCCTGGCCCGATGTCCCTGGAATCGCCTTGATCAAAAATTCGTATCAGGATGACGCTCGCGGCCGGTTTAATCTATGATAGGCCGCTCTAAACGGGGAGTGGATAACGTGGCTTACCAGAAATCCTTCGATGCAGCGGAATTCGACAATCGCGTCGCGCGAGTCAAGGCGCGTATGCAGGAGGCGGGTTTTGACCTGATCATCTGCCAGGACCCGGCGAATATGTGCTACCTGAGCGGATTCGACGGCTGGTCTTTCTACACGCCGCAGTGCTTGCTGGTGCATATCGACGAACCGTCACCGATCTGGTTCGGTCGCGCGCAGGATGCAAAATCGGCGCGGATCACCACCGATCTTCCGGCGGAGAACATACTGTCGTACTCGGAGCCGTTAGTGCATCACCCGATCCTGCATCCCTACGACGAGCTTTGTGAATTGATCATGGATCGCGGCTGGGCCGACGCCGCCATCGGGGTCGAACTCGATGCGCATTACTACACCGCGAGGGCGCATCGACACCTGGTGGACGGATTGCCGGCGGCGCGCATCGACGATAACCGCGAGCTGGTGAACTGGGTGAGGTTGATCAAATCCGATGCGGAGGTGGGCTACATGCGTGAGGCGGGCCAAATCTGCAGCCGCACGATGAACCGGGTAATCGACATGCTCGAGCCCGGGGTTCCGCAAAACGAGATCATCGCCGCGGTTTACCAGAGCCAGGTGCTGGGGCTGGAAGGCAAGTTCGGTGACTATACCAGCCTGTGCCCGTTGATACAGGTGGGAGAGGGCACCAGTACACCACACCTGACCTGGAGCGACGAGCCCTTGCCGAACAACGAACTGGTGGTGATGGAAATCGGCGCTGCGCGGCGCCACTATCACGCGCCGTTAACCCGCACCATGCACCTCGGTAAACCGCCCGCGGAGATCGAGCGCCTCGCCGGGGTTATCGTCGAGGGCGTCGACGCGGCGCTGGAAATGGCCCGCCCCGGCGTTAGCTGTGAAGCGGTGGAGGCGGTCTGGCAGCAAATACTGAACAGGAATGGTTACCAGAAGGAGAGCCGGGTCGGTTATTCCATCGGGCTTAACTTTCCGCCCGACTGGGGGGAGCGCACCGCCAGTTTACGTCCCGGGGACAAAACCGAACTGCAGGCGGGTATGTGTTTTCATTTTCAGTCGGGTGTCTGGCTGGAAAACTTCGGCGCCGCGGTGTCGGAGCCCTTTGTCGTGACCGAGCAGGGTGGCGAACGCCTGTGCGACGTCCATCGAGGTCTTGTTGTCGTAGATTGATGGCCGCGATCGGTGATTTCGGTCGCCTGCGTTCAGGGCCGTTTAAACATAGAACATGTCCCGGTACATACCCTCGGCCCAGGCCAGGCTTGCCTGGCCGCCCTGGGTATCCCATTTCTCGATCAGGTGCGTGCGATCGAAGGCGAATAGCCCGCTCTGCTGGTTGTACTTGTAGTAGGTGATGATGCTCATCGCCCTGAGCGGCTCGATGTCGACCGCGGAAAAACACATGGTCTGCGGGCTGCGCCACTGCACTTCGTGCCCGAGCGCGTGGGCAGCGATGACTTCGGCGACGTATTGCGCTTCCGAATGCGCGGTGTGGCCGCCCTTGGAAAACGGTTGCGAGCGCGAGTCCCCGGTAACGTAGACGCGCTCGTCGTCTACCAGGTGATAGCGGAACGGGTCGGTTTTTGCCGCTTTCTGCGGGCTTTGCGGATCTGCAAGGCCGGCTTCTTCGATCAGGCTCGAGGTGCGCACCGGCGGGTAGATAATCGCGTCGTCGAAGTCGTACTCGTCGAACTCGGTCTCGATCCGGCGACCTTCGATGTCGACATTGCTGATCAGTGAGCTGGGCAGGTACTCGATGTAGTCGCCGTAGAGCTGTTCGAACGCGCGAGCGAATCCCGCCTGCTTGATCTTGATACCGCTGTTCATGTCGAGCAACAGGATCCTGGCGCGCACCCGTTGGCGTTTGAAAACGGCGGCTACCATGCAGGCGCGCTCATAAGGCGCCGCCGTGCATCGATACTCGCCGCTTGGTACCGTCAGCACGAAAGTGCCGCCCCTGAAGCGCTGTATCTTGTGTTTGATGGTAAGCAGTTCCGAGCTGGTAACGTAGCCCCCCGGGTAGCGGTGAAACAGCAAGTTCTGGGCCTCGCTGTCCTCGACCCCGATGCGCGGGTAATCGTACTCGATACCCGGCGCCAGCACCAGGTAATCGTAGTCGACGTAACCCGCCTCGGTATAGACCCGGCGACTGTCGCGGTCGAAGCCCAGCACCGTCGCCTGCATGAAATGGTAGTCATGATTGTTGGCGGCGTCGAAAAAGCTGTGGCTCAGAAAATCGAGGTCGACCTGGTCGGCGAGCCAGGCGTTGCTGACCGGGAACGAAACAAAGGCCGACTGCTTGTCGATCAGGATGACGTCGAAGGCGGGATTGAAGCGCCGCAGGTACTTGGCCAGGGTCAGGCCCGACCAGCCGCCGCCGACCACAACAACGCGCGCACCCCTGGCCGTCGGAACAGCAGCCCGGCGCAACAGCTTGTGCAGGGCAGGCGCGGTTTGCGGCAGTGAATCACTCGCTTCGGAGTCGGCGGGAACCGCGACTCCGGCCGCGTTTCCGGCGAGCACCGCACCACCGGCCTGCAGGAAACGACGCCGGCTCAGTTTTTCCTGTTCAGTCATCCGCAATCGACCTCATTGAAAATCCGGGTTGCGCCATGCGGTACTGGGCGCCAGGTCCGCCTGCGGCAGCGGCAGGTAGGAAATATAGTTCAGTACCTTGTCGAACTCTTCCGCGCTCAGCGCCGCGAGCAGGGCGGCCATGCTCGGTTTTACCCGTCTCATGTTTCTCCTCACCAGGAGCGCCTGGCGTGACATGTAGCTATAGTGCTGGCCCTGCAGTCGCGGATAGGATAGTTCGTTGTTTCCTTCCCCGGCCGCGCCATGGCAGCTGGCGCAGTGCCGATCGTAGATCTCGCCACCCTCGCGGTACTCGGCACTCTCGGGCGGCCAGGGGCCTCGCCCATGCGCCGGATTCATCGGCAGCGTCGATATGTAGGCGACCACGTCGCTGATGTTCTGGTAACCACCGATGGTGCGCTGTTGCACGAAGGGCTGCATCGAAGGAATAACGCGCCGGCCGCTACGAATATCGAGCAACTGCTTCATCAGCACGTTGACATGCTGCCCCGCCAGCTGGGGATAGGTGCCGTCATTGTTGCCCCAGGCCTCGGGCAGATGGCAGCGCGCGCAGATATCGAAGGTGCGGCGGCCATTGTCGATGTCGGGCACGAATTCGAGCATCACGCGAATCGGCTCGACCGCAGTGGCTGTAGTCGAGAGTGACAGGGCGATCGCGATAATGAAGCTGTAACAGGTGATCTTCATCGGCAAATCTGGTGACGGGTTTATCCTGGTTTTTTACACCTTAGGTGAGTTGGCCGCAGCTGTCCTTGATCTACAGCAATTATCAACTTGTCCCAGACTTCGATTTCGTGTTCCAGAAATTCGGTTCCGACCTGGGATGCCAGGCCGTCGTAAAGTGCGCCTCCCAGCTGGTCGCGTTCGTCGCGCGCCTGCTGTCGATACCACTCGTTCCTGTCGACAATGTCGATGTCGACAAAACCCGCCGACTCGAGCGCCTGTCTATAGGTATTTGCCGAGGCTAACCCGAAGTCCAGGCCCTCTGCTTCCAGGTAGGCCTGCATCTCGGCCGAGGGTTCGCCCTCGTAACCGGCGAGCCAGTCACTGGCGGCAAACCAGCCGCCGGGCTCGAGCACGCGGTATACGTCCGCTGCCAGCGCGTGCTTGTCGGCGATATGGATGATTGAATCCTTGCTGGTTACCGCTTCGAAACTCGAGTCGGCGAAGGGCAGTGTGCCCGGTTCGACGCAGACGAACTCGGTGCGATCGGCGACGCCGTGTCGCTGGGCCAGTCCGTTGCAGCGATCGATCAGCCACGATTCGATATCGATGCCGGTCACCTTCGCGGCCCCGTGCTGTTTGACCAGGTGCAGGTCGATACCGCCGAGGCCACAGCCGATATCCAGTACCGAAAGCCCCCGCAGGTCGACGCCCTCGAGGTAGCGATCTATTTCATCGGTGCCGCCAGGCGACATGAAACCCTCACCCCAGAGCGCCTCGAGCAAAGCCATCAGGTTGTCGTCGTATTCCTGGTGTGCATCGGTATTCATATCGGACCTCGTGGTTGGTTATCGCGATTGACAGATATTAAACACTTTTTTCCAGGCAGATTCTCGCCTGTTTTATCGTCGCTTCGATACTTTGCGTCTGACGTTTCAATCGGTGACCACGAGCCTCCGCAGTGCCTGCACCGGCGGTTCGCCTGCGTAAAACGCGCGTGGTGCTGGCTTAGCGCCGAATCACCAGAACGCGGGCGTCGATGCCTTCCTTGCGAATGTAGTCGGCCGCGACAACCTGTTCGATTCGAAATCCATGCAGCCTGGCCTGGCGATTGACCTCGGGCTCCATGTCCAGTTGCCGCCAGGCGGCGCCGTTCACCGCGAAGGAGAACAGGCCGACGCATAGCAGCGCATCGTAAGCCTGCTCGAGCTGTTTCGGCGTGGTGAAGTCGTGCTGCCACAGCGCCTGGTAGACGCCCCGCTCCTTGGCCCGGGCCAGCATCTCGCGCGAGAAATCGGCGCCGTCGAGTTGCTGGTAGCCGAGTGACTGCAGATACTCCCCGGCCAGTCCCGTACCGCAGGCGACGTCCAGCACTCGCTGCGAACGGTCGTCAGCCAGCCCGGCAAAAATATCGCCGGCGTCGCGCCAGGCCACGTAGTCGAGGTCATCCACCAGGTCGGCGTCGTAGCTCGCCGCCCAGTCGTCGTACTGCTGCTCCTTGTCTTCCTGGCGGGCGTAAGCCGCGGCCAGGCGCGGGTCGAATTGATCGATATCGATGTCCTTGTTACTCATGTCGCTGGTCGGGACGGTTGTTCGGACGACCGGTTTAACACAGAAAGCGGCGTCGATCCATAAGACGGTTAGCGTTACCGCGGCGCGTTTGATGGACGGCAGCGGAAACTGTGTTTATTCTAGACGACCGGTCGTTAGCCTTGGTGCCGGACGACCTGATTCCAGTCAAAGGGGGACATCCATGAAACCGATCCTTGTAGTGCAGGGCGCGTCGCGTATCGACGAAGTGCCGCGCCTGGGCGAACTGCAGGACCAGGCCGAAATCCGATTCGCCAACTCGACCGACGAGCTGCGCGCCGCGCTGCAGGGGGCCGAGGCGATGCTGGGCTGGAATTTTCGCGCTGATAGCCTGCGCGAGGCCTGGGATAGTGCGGTGGATTTGCGCTGGATTCACTGGTGTGGCGCCGGGGTAGATGCCGCCATGTTTCCCGAACTGGTGCAAAGCGAGGTCCAGTTAACCAATGCGCGCGGTGTCTTCGATCGGCCGATGGCGGAGTGGGTGCTCGGTATGATTCTCGGTTTTGCCAAGCAGTTCCCGCAAACCTTCGAGTTCCAGTTACTCAAGGAATGGAATCACCGGCTCTCCGAGACCATCGACGGCAAGCAGGCGCTCGTGGTCGGCGTGGGTTCGATCGGGCGCGCGGTAGGGCGGCTGCTGCAGGCGGCCGGGATGAAAGTCGATGCCATCGGCCGCAGCGCGCGCGATGGTGGCTCCGATTTCGATCAAATTCATGCCATCGGTGATTTGCATGCACGTTTGCCGCTGGCGGACTACGTCATTCTTATCACGCCGCTAACCCCTGAAACCCGCAACCTGTTCGGCGCTGCCGAATTCGGTGCCATGGCGCGACATGCCCGTTTCATCAATATCGGCCGCGGGGCGCTGGTGGTCGAGGCTGATCTGCTGCAGGCGCTGCGCGACGGCGAGATCGCGGGTGCGGCGCTCGACGTGTTTGTCGAGGAACCGCTGCCGGCGGATAGCCAATTGTGGAGCGCGCCGAACTGCCTGGTTTCGCCGCATATGTCGGGTGACTACCTTGAATTCGAGGCCGCGATGTCGGATCAGTTCATGGCCAACTGGTCGAACTACCTGGCTGGTGGCTCTCTGAATAATGTGGTCGACAAGGCGCTTGGTTTCGTCGCCAGCGTGGACAATTGAAGGTAAAGCCGGGACCGGATTCGGCATGTTTCCGATTGACGAATCGGCCAATGTAACAGGATTGGCGAAACTAGTTGCGGTAACAGTCGGGCAGTTCGTAACTATTGCCGAGAAACTCGCCGAAGACCTCGGCGACCTGGGGGTGGTTGACGGGTTCGCCGGTTTCATCGATTAACAGGTTCTGCTCTGATACGTAGGCTTCGTAGACCGTGGTTTCGTTCTCGGCGAGCAGGTGATAAAATGGCTGATCCTTGCGCGGTCGAACATCCTCGGGGATCGCGAGCCACCATTCCTCGGTGTTATTGAATTCCGGATCGACATCGACGATTACGCCGCGAAAGTCGTAGATGCGGTGCTTGACGACCTGTCCGATGGCAAATTGTGTGCTGGTTACGCTCATAGTATCTATATGCATATTGGAATAAGTATATCAACAACCTGGTTTCTTGCCTTCGAAATGTTTCGCACCCGGTCTATTTCAAGCCGATCACCGAACGCGCCTCGTCAGGCCCCAGCACCCGCGCGCCCAGGCGATCTATGATCTCGACCGAGCGCTCGACCAGCATGCCGTTGCTCAGAAGTACGCCCTTGTCGAGGTAGATATTATCCTCGAGCCGGACGCGCAGGTTGCCGCCGACCTTGCGGCTGGGGGGGCAGATCTATCGTGATCAGCATCAGGTTGTCGTCGATTTTTACCTGAACTTCATCGTCTCCCGGTAGCATTTTTATCGACTATTCGGCAGCGTTTTGCGATTCGCGCCCTTTAGTAGACTCATCAGTCGAATGGTATATCATTGCTGGCGTTTGTCGCTCAAGCGGATACGAATCACATGAACTACGGTTCCAAACCTTTCATCAGCAACCCGCCCCCGGCGTTGAAATACGCCAGTTCCTGGTCGAGCCGATGATCGCCGATGTCGTGATTCGGGAAGCGGCGTAGTAAACCGCCTTTGCGGGCGTCAAACCAATAGTGGACCTCCAGCTAAATATTCGGCTGTACCCGTGGTTTCGTGCCGCCTCGGATGGTCACGCCTGGATTACGGTATTTTTCCTTTACATGAGTCAGAGCCTGCCGCTGGATCAGGTTATCGAGTTGTCCGCTGTTTACTACCTGTCGGTATTCGTGCTGGAAGTTCCATCGGGTTACTTTTCGGATCGCATCGGTCGGCGCAGTACCCTGCTAATCGCTGCCGGCGCGCTGATCGGCTCTTATAGTTGCTTCATTGTCGGTGCCGGATTCTGGTGGTTTGCCGCCGGACAGTTCCTGCTGGCCGCGGGCATCGCGATGCAGTCCGGGACCGATACCGCGTTTCACTATGATTCGCTCAAGGCGCTCGGCCGCGAGCACGAATACGCGCGGCGCGAAGCCAGCGCCGAACAATGGGGCCTGATCATGCTGGCGCTGGCGACGCTGTCCGGCGGTCTGCTGGGATTGATCGATCTGCGCCTGGCCTACGTGTTCTCGCTGGTGAGCGCGAGCGTCATGGCGCTGCTGGTGTGGCGTTTCACCGAGCCGAAACATGCCGATGAAACCGTAGCACTGCCGCAGAGTTTCGGTACCGTGGTGTTGAGTTGCCTCGGCCGGCTGCGCGATCCCTTGCTCGGCTGGATTTTCCTCGTGGTCATCATGCTTTACGCAATGGCGCATATCGTCTACGAATTCTACCAGCCTTACATTACCCTGCTGCAGTTGCCGCTGCTCGAGGCCTCGACCCATGCGCCACTGATCTCGGGGCTGGTCATCTCGATTTCGATGTTTGGCGGCGCGCTCGGCGCCAGGGCGAGTATTTCCTGGCAGTCGAAGCTTGGCCTGGTCGGCGTGCTCGCGGCTGCCAGCTTTATCCAGTTGGGCCTGGTCGCGGCGATGGCGATTGCGCTGAGCCCGGCGGTGCTCGCGCTGGTGAGCCTGCGTAACTTCCCGATGGCGCTGGTGCATGCGCCGGTCAGGGCCGCGATCGCGCCGCGGATAACGCGCCAACAGCGCGCTACCTACCTGTCGCTGCAGGGACTGGCCGAGCGCCTGTTTTTTGCACTGCTGCTGCTGGGGCTGGCCGCGGACCTGGAGCCGGGTGCACCGATCGATGAACCGACCCTGCTCGGCATCCTGGCCTCGACGCTGTGGATCGGCCTGGCCAGCGCGCTGCTGCTATTCGCATTTACTGGTAGAATTCGGCAGGCACTGGGGAGTTCCGAGGCATGAACCGTATCGCTATCATCGGCGCCGGCATCGCCGGGCTAACGCTGGCTCGTGAACTGGGTGATCGCGCCGAAGTCGTTGTGTTCGAAAAATCTCGCGGATTTGGCGGCAGGATGGCCACGCGCCAGGCCGATCCTTACCAGTTCGACCATGGTGCCCAGTTTTTCACCACCAAATCAGATCAGTTCACCAGGTTTCTCGAGCCCTATATCGAGCAGGGACATATCGCCCGCTGGGACGCCAATTTCGTCGAGATCGAGTCTGACCGGATCGTGTCGGCGCGCTGCTGGGCGGACGGACCGGCGCACTACGTTTGCACACCGCGCATGAATGCGCTGGCAAAACAAATGGCATCGGGCGTCGATGCCAGGCTCGCGACCCGGGTCGCCCGCATCGAAGCGAGCGCAACGGGCTGGCGGCTGTATGACCAGGCCGAGGTTAGCCTCGGAGATTACGATTGGGTCGTCAGCGCAATCCCCGCGGCGCAGGCTGCCGAGCTGCTGCCTGCAGATTTCAGCGCTAGCAGCGATATTGGACTGAAACACATGCTCGGCTGTTACTCGCTGATGCTCGGGTTCGAGCAGGAACTGGCGCTCGACTGGCAGGCGGCTTTTGTCAGTAAGGCCGATATCAGCTGGGTATCGAATGACAGCAGTAAACCCGGACGACCGGACCGCTATACCCTGCTGGTACATTCGACCAATCGCTGGGCCGAAAACAATATCGATCTGGATGACGACAGCGTGACAGCATTTTTACAGCGGGAGCTGACGCGCGTGATCGGGCTGGATGTGTCGAGTGCCGAACACGTCGCACTGCATCGCTGGCGCTATGCCAACATCGGCAGGCAACAGGGCGAGGACTTCTTTCTGGACTGCGACCAGCGACTCGCCGCGGCCGGGGACTGGTGTATTCATGGCCGCATAGAGTCGGCATACCTGAGCGCCTGGAGACTGGCGCAACGGCTGCAGCGCGAGCTATAGGTATCGACAGACGTTACTCAGGGTGATTGGTTCACCCTGAGTAAGAATGCCTGCACCGATCGCTAGGAGTCCTCGGTGATTGGCAGCAGCGACAGCTCGACGCGGCGGTTCAGGCTGCGGCCTTCCGCGGTGCTGTTGTCGGCGATCGGCGTGTCCTCGCCGAAACCAACGGTTTCGATGCGTGCCTCGACGACATCCCGCGACAGCAGGTACCGCGCGACCGAGCCGGCGCGGCGTTCTGAAAGAGCCTGGTTGTAGTTCGACGCTGACGCCGGTAGCGCGCAGGGTTTTCCTGAGCTTGGCTTCCTGGGTATCCATGTAATAGCCGACGCCGCCGCCCGCAATCGCACCGATGCCGGCCGCCTGGAGCATGCGCTTCTTGCGCTTCTTGCTGGATTCGTCCCGGTTCGCGATATAGGCCAGTACTGCACCGACACCGGCCCCGATGCCGGCACCCTTGGCGGTATTGGAAGTTTTCTCTTCGCCGGTATAGGGGTCGAAGGTCTCGCAGCCGGATAAGGTGGTCAGGCTGGCGATCACCACAATGAGTAGCAACTTTTTCATTTTGATTCCCTGGGTAAATATAAATCGAGTTAAACAGGGCAGGAGTATAGTCGATATGACTGAATACGAACTTAACAATTATTCACAAAGGGCAATACTGTTTCGATCATTCGGAGTCTGGAAGCCGGTAGGCTTCGAGTTCGATAGTTTTGAGATTCATGCCTTCCAGCACCAGCTTGCCCTGGTAACGCCGATCGCCGGTTGACGAAAACTCGAACTGGTAGCTGCGCCGGAACTGCAGCCTGCCCGCGCGCCCTCGCACCGGCCAGAAACCCACGATCACCATGCTCTGGTCGAGCAACTGTAATCCCAGTTGCTGGCAATGCATGGTCGCAAGGTCTCGCGCCCGGCCCTTGAACAGGCCGCTCTGCCACCAGTAGAACGCCACTAACCCGGCCAGCACCAACCACAGCAGGTTAACCAGGCTGAACACGGCGGTCTAGCTCATCCGGCGCCGACTCAAGCCTGTGGGATGGTCTCGATAATCGAATGCATTTTTTCCGCCGCGACCTCGCTGCCGTCATCGCGCTGCCACTCGATGTACTGCGAACAGAACGCGGCCACCTCGGCCTTGCCCGCCAGCGCCTCGAGGTCGTCGGCGGTGCGCACGCCGAAGCCGACCGCGAGCGGCAGGTCGGTGTATTTACGAATTTCGGCGATGTAGCTCTGGAACTTTTCGCCCCACTGGGTTTCGTGCCCGGTCACGCCCATGCGCGAAACCACGTATACCATGCCGCGTGAGGCACTGGTTATTTTTGCCACCCGCTCCGCCGCGGTATTGGGCGTTACCATCAGGATTGGCGCCAGCTCCAGTGCGTC
>CAMYON010000052.1:8457-25192 GCA_947260025.1 uncultured Gammaproteobacteria bacterium | reverse complement strand
TGCGCCAGCACGTTCAAATCGAGCTGGGCGCCCCTGGGATAATCGACATCCATCGGGCTCTCGGTTGCCAGATCCACCGTTTTCTTTGGCGGTGCCCATTTTTCCAGCGCATCGCGCAAATCCTCGAGTTCTACCGGTTTGGGAATGACATCGTCGACCCCGACTTCGTAACACTTGTCCAGGTCCGCATCCATCGCATTGGCGGTGATTGCGATCACCGGCGTGTGTCGCTCGAGGTCGCGCTCCAGTTGCCGCAATTCTCGCACCAGTTCATAGCCATTCATCTCGGGCATTCGGATATCGGTTAGCAACAGCCCGTATTCGTTCTGTCGCCAGCGCTCCAGCGCCAACGCGCCGTTTTCGACGTAGTCGGCCTGGTAACCCAGTATCTCGAGTTGCGCTGCCATTAGTTCCTGGTTGATCAGGTTATCCTCGGCAACCAGGATGCGCGAGGCATAACCATTGGGTCCGGTAATGCTGGTAACGGTCGCATCCCTGGCACGCAACTCCTCGAGTTGCGCCGCAGTCTGGGCGAGTTCGAGCCTGACCCAGAAGGTGCTGCCCTGCCCGGCTTCGCTATCGATCCTGAGCTCACCGTTCATCAGGTCGAGTAACTGCCGGGTAATGACGAGCCCGATTCCAGTGCCCTCGATCGTGCTGAATTCAGCGCCCAGCCGGTTGAATGGCTGAAACAGTTCCTTGAGTTTCTCTGGCGAAATTCCGGCGCCGGTATCCCGCACCCCGACGCGCAGCAGATCGCTAGACTGGCGTTCCAGCACGACATCGATACTGCCACCTTCATGGTTGTACTTGACCGCATTGGTCAGGAGATTCAGGAACACCTGTTTCAGGCGGATGGTGTCGGCCTGAACATTCAGGCCTTTGAATTCGGTTTCGTCAAAGTTGACCTTGACGCCCCGCTTCTCCGCCAGCGGCGCGATCCAGTGGACGCTGTCGTTGAGCACCTGTCGCAGCGAAACCGGTTCCAGCGAAACGTCGCTCTCGCCCGCCTCGATGCGTGATAAATCAAGAATCTGGTCGATCAGTGACATCAGGTGCCGCCCGGCGCGGTTGATTTCGGTGGCGTTAGCCAGATGCTGTTCGCTCAGGTTGCGATCGTAGGCGAACAGTTGCGAATAGCCGAGAATCGCGTTCAACGGGGTGCGCAATTCGTGGCTCATGCTGGAGAGAAACTCGGACTTGGCCTGGCTCGCCTTTTCTGCCTGGATCCTGGCCTCGTTCATCGAGGCCTCGGCCTGCTTGCGCTCGGTGATGTCTTCGTGAATCGTGATCACGCGTTCCCAGGTATCCTCGTAGCCGCGCACCAGGGTCACGATGGCACGGGTTTCGAAGTAAGAGCCATCAACCCTTGAATCGACGCGTTCCACCTCGTAATATTTTTTATCGCTGGCAAGTGCCGCAACCTCGGCCGCATAGTATTCGACCCATTGCGCGTCCCACCAGTCGTCGATATCGGCCTCACCGGCGAGAAACTCTTCCAGCGAGTCGGCCTCATGCATGCGAACCAGGGCTTCATTAGCATCCGTGATACGGGTCTGCCCGACGATTTCACGCAGGATGCGCGGGTTGTTCAGGAAGTATTCCTGCAGGTCTTCGACACCCTGGAAAATTAGTTTATCGACGACTTTCTTGAACGGCGAATAGTCTTCCTCCTGTACCCCCAGGGGCATTTGCGCGAATAGCGAGAGATAGCGCTGCTCGCTTTTCTTAAGCGCCGCGATCGCGGCATGCGTATCGGAGACATCCTGCACCATGCCAAAGGTTTTCACCAGCTTGCCGCTGTCGTCAAACACGCCCTGCTCGAATTCACGCAGCTGCCGGGTCTCGCCATCGCGGGTGACGATCCGATAATCGAACACGTGGGATTCGTCCGGCTTGAGAATCGTCTTGGAGTCGAGGTTTTGTCTATAGTGCTTGCGATCCTTCGGGTGCACCAGTTTCTCAAAATCCCCCTTGCTCTTGAAAATAGCCTTGAGTTTGGAATCTTCGACTCCGAATACGTCGGCCATCTCATCCGAATAGGCGATCGGCTTATCGGCGATCTCGTCCCATTCCCAGATGCCGAGCTTGAGCATTTTCGATAATACCTTGCGACGGTAGTCGTGGAATTCGATCAGGGCCTGGGCCTTGTCGAGTTGCGCCCGTAGCGTCGCGATTTCGTCGCGCAGTTCCTGCTCGATCGAATCTTCGCGGGAGGTTTTTTGAATTTCAGCTGTCAATGCATTGATTTGTTGAATATCGCAGCTATAAGTATAGGTGGGAATTCGGGGGAATTCCCAAGCAAATTCAACGATTTCTGACAATCATTTCAAGCGAAGTGTCGGCATTTCATGACCTTCCGTATTGCCTGGGATGCGCCAGACAAGATCAGGAGAACCTCTATGAAACGCATGAACTACTCATCGATCACATCCGCCATCCGGAGAATCCACGAAGCCAAGAGGCGATCCGATTCCACTGGCGTTCCTGTAAAGGAATTACTGGACCAGGATCGCGAGCTGCGCCGCAAGCTGTTGCAGGATCGCGAACAGCAAAAACAGCGACGCGAATTCTTGAAAACCGCCGGCGGCCTCGGTCTCGGCGCGGCGATGATGCCATTGGCTCAAACCGCATTTGCCGCAGGTGGCGGCAGTCAACCAGAAATTGCCATTATCGGCGCTGGCGCCGGTGGCCTGCGGACCGCGCACCGGCTGATGCAATACGGCATCAGTTCGACTATTTACGAAGCGAACACGCGCGTTGGCGGACGCATGTACTCGGATCGCGAATTCTTCAGCGACGGCCGCGTCGTCGAGTACGGCGGTGAATTCATATCCACCGAGCACACCGCGATCCGCAACCTCGCGCATCAGTTAAATCTGCAGCTCGAGGATGCCAACAAGCTCAGTCTAGGCGACGAGGAAACCTATCTGATAGAAGGTGACATGTATACCGAGGCCGACCTGATGGACGAGTGGGTCGGGGGTTTATACGAGATTATGAAGCGTGCGCAACAGGACGCGCCATGGCAGCCGTTTTACAACGCGTTTAACGCCGAGCACTACCGCCTGGACAATATCGACGCCATCGACTGGATGGAAAGCGCTGAAGTTGGTTATTCCCGCGACAATTGGGTGCACAAGTTGCTGCTGGCCGACCTGGTCGCCGAGTACGGCATCACCGTCGGTAACTCGGCGCTGAACCTGGTTTATCTGCTGGGCTGGAATACGCGCAATTCGGGCGGCCTGCCGCTCGCTGGCACCGACGAACGGCTGCACGTCGTCGGCGGCAACGATAAGATCATGACCCGCATGTACGATCAACTGCCTGCTGGCTCTGTCGAATTCGAAAAGAAGCTGGAGGCAATCCGCCCGGGTAGCAATAGCGGTTATACGCTGCACTTCAAGGGCGGAAGCAGCGTCTCCTGCGACGTGCTCGTGATGGCACTGCCGATGAACCTGATCAAGGAAGTCGACATCGACGACGACATCTGGAGCAGTTTCTCGGACAAGAAAAGAATGGCTTTTTCATCCACCAGCACCGTGTCGGATAACGGCAAGATTATGATGGAGTTTAACAATCGCTACTGGGACCTGACGCGGGAAGTCAAACCCGGACAGGTCATTCACCAGGCCGCGCGAGCCTACTCTTTCTCCGGTGAATATGACGGCGATTACCGCGGTTTCATCTCGACCTGGGAAGGCGAACCCGGTAATCCCTCGCCCCTCGGCGTCCTGGTCGACTACAACGGCGGTTACGAGGCGCGCAATCTGAGAAGTAAAAATCTGCACGGACCGGCAAAGGCACAGGACGTCAACCGTATCCTGGAGCAGGCGGAACTGATCTGGCCCGGCATCAGCGCCGAGTATAACGGCAAAGCGCTGGTATCGAACTGGATCGATGACCCCCTGGCCAGAAGTGCTTTTACTTCTCCGTCGGTCGGCACCATGACTTCCTGGTGGGGCGCGCAATGGGAATACGACAATAACGACATCTACTTCGCCGGCGAAGCCTACGACGAGGAGTACTGGTCCTACATGAACGGCGCAATCCTGTCGGGAGAGCGGGTGGCACAGGAAATTCAGCAGAATTACTGACCGATAACCCGGGATATTCCCTATCACTTCGAAGATGACAGGCCCCGTGTTCTACTAAAACAACACGGGGCCTGCCCCCATTTACCAAGACCTGCCATTAACCAGGCGTCCCAAACCGTGACGAGCGCTTAACTGCCAGCCTGCAATGGGGTTATAATTCTGCGCTCCCAAAAACTCGAGCGAATACTGAAATGGCGGAAACTCCCTCAACCATGCTGGGTATCGGCACCCAGGCCCCCGATTTCACATTACCCGAACCGGCTAGCGGCAATAGCGTGAGTCTTACCGACTTTGCCGGCAAACCGCTGCTCGTGGTTTTTTCCTGCAACCACTGCCCCTACGTGCTGCATATCCTCGATTCCTTTACCGGCTTTGCCAACGAAGCGCAAAGTCGCGGCCTCGGCGTGGTCATGATCAGTGCCAACGATGTTGCCGGTTACCCGGCTGACGGCCCGGAAAAAATGGCGGCTCTGGCGCACGAGCGGGGCTTCGAGTATCCCTACCTGTACGATGAATCACAAAGCGTCGCGATCGCCTATCGCGCCGCCTGTACCCCTGATTTCTTCCTGTTCGATGAAAACCATCGACTGGTGTATCGCGGGCAGTACGACGGCTCGCGACCAGGTAACATTATCACGGTCGACGGCCGCGATATGCGCGCGGCCGTCGACGCGTTGCTTGCCGGCAACGAAATTACCGGCGATCAGATTCCCAGCGTGGGTTGCAATATCAAGTGGCGCGCCGGCAACGAACCCGATTATTTCTAAGCTTTCTGCCTCGCTGCGACCGGCGGGTTAAACGCTGATATCGATCTCGCTGCCGGCCTGCAGCGCTGCCAGCATCTTCTTGAGCTGATGCAAATCCAGTTCGTGATCCTTGCCGCCACCGAACATATTGCCGAATTCCGCAATCATGTCGTTCAACTTAGTGTTGGCGGCAGACAATTCGCCGCGCAATTCGTCGTTTTCGCTGCGCAAGCTTGCGATTTCCTGCTGCTTTTCCTCATCCTCGGGCAATACCTTCTCGGCCTGCGGTTGCAGGCACTTGTAGGATTCGATCAGCCGGTCCAGCGCCGCGTCGAGCGTTTCGATATGCGCACTCTTGCCGCGCTTGAGGCTGGCGATCAGTAGCCGGATGAATTCGTTTTCGTGCTGATCGATATCGTGCAGCGCGCTATTCAAGTCATCGCCCTCGAGACGATGAACCGCCTGCAGCCAGGCCTCGTTTTGCTCGGCCCTCTGCCCCCTGCCTCGATCGAATCGAGCCGCGAGTTCGCGCAAGACCTCGCCCCTGCGACGCAGCCTGAAAACGGCAATCAGTATCCACAGCAAAATCAGGCACAGCAGCAGGACGAAACCTTCGACCAGCAGAATGAAATAGATAGCATTGACTTCAAGCACTGATTTCCTCGTCTTCGAGTAGCAACGCATCGGCGGTCGCGTTTCTGCGCCGCATGATCAGCCAGCCACCGAGCAGTAACAGCATCAGGAACACGTTCACCGCAACCACCACGATCCCGACCATCCGCCAGTTAGTGCTCTGGTCGGTTTCGACCTTCTCGTCCGTGACTGGTGCCTGTTCGGCTTTGCTAACATCCGCCTGGCTGGCTGGCGGCTCACGATAAACACCCAGCATCGAGAAACTGCCAAGATCGATATCGTAAATTTCGGTGGCATGGTTTTGTGCCGAAACCTTGATATGGGCGCGATACAGACCGGCCTGGCTGGTCTCGATACGTGCACGGTGCCAGCCCAGGGAATGCTCCAGGTCAAGGCTATCGCGTGAGCCGTCGGGAGCCTCGATATCGACATTGGCGACCATGCCATCGGGCTTCAGATATTCTTCGCGCGCGCGCAGCTTCAGTTCGTATACCCCCGCCTGCGATTGCGGCTCGATCCTGACTTCGACCGGCCACAGCACCTGCATATCGAAACGCTTGCTGCGGTTAAAAGTGCGGCTGTCCGCGGACACGATAAAACTGTGCGCGCCCTCGGCAAGTTTCTGCTCCAGCGAGTAAATATACTGGCCCTTGTCTTCGCGCTTGCTGGTGTGCACCAGCGGATACTTCTTTTCGTTGCCATCGACATCGACGTGGGTAAGCTCGAAATCGACAAACCGCAGAAAACTGTTCTTGCGGATTTTCTTGTCGCGGTCGAACAATTCGGCGACCACGTCGTGAATGTCGCGCGGACTGGCGTAGGCGGGCAGGCCCTCGACCTCGAGTTTCAGGTCGGTGACCACCATCAATCGGTTGTCGGGATCCATTTCGGCGTCGATCCGCCAGGTCCCGGCTTGCGGCTTCCTGACTGTAATCAAATCGTAGCCCTGGTCGCTGCGCCAGCGTGATCCGCGCGGCTTTTGCGCACTGATCGCGGGGCTGTCCGGCGGAATCAGGATCGTTGGCGGACTGTCGGCCTTGCGGAATATCAGCAAGGTCATTTCCCTGATACTCGCGTCTATCGGGAACTCCTTGCCCCTGAGGGCTACCGTATCCGGCTTACTGGCGCGTTCGAACATCCGGTAAAATACTTTCTGCAACTCAGCGGCGGTCCGGGCGACTGCAAAAGAGCCGCCGGTCTCGAGCGCCAGTTGCTTCAACAGCACCTCGTCGGTTGTATCCGATAGTGCGATGGAGTGAACCTCCGCGCCCGCCTTCTTCAAGGCCAGCAGGCTTGCTGTCAAAACCTCGTTGCGCGACTTCTCGTTTTTCGCCGGATCTTTCGACACATCGACTTTTCCGTCAGTCAGTAACAGCAGGATGCGCTTGCGTCCGGGATCAGGCTTGTCCCAGCCGACCCGGGCCCGCGCCAGTGCACTCTCGATATTGGTAAGCAGGGCATTGGAATGGATCTTGTCGGCGCCGAGATCAGCCTGCCGACGCCAGCCATCGTTGACCTCGCCCCATTTCACGGCCATATCGACGTACTTGCCGAAAATCCAGACGCCGGCACGGGAGCCACTCGGTATCAGCCCGTTGATCAGTTTTAAAGCCGGCACGCGTAGATTTTGCGGATCGGTTTTTTTCATGCTGCCAGAGACATCGATGACGACTCGAAAGTCGTAAACGGCCGCAGCCGCCAGGGCGTGACCCGGAAACAGTATCGCGAGCAACACTAGCGGTAGACAAAGACGTTGACGCATTGGTATAAGAAACAGTTATTTACAGCGCATTTATCGGCCGCAATCGGAACTTCTGAACAATTAATAGAGCCTTATTGCATATGGACTTACAATCAACGCACTCAACGGCCGTCAAAGGAAGCCGGTAATGCCCGCCGACCCCGCGAATCCGCAAATCAATACTCGAGTCTACGACTTTTGCGTGAAGGCGTTTCGCACCACCAGGAAGTTGCTCAAGCTCAATATCAAGCTGCACCAGGACGGCAGCGGTGAAAACGATACGGTACACCAGGGCAATATCTTCCTGTTCAACCATTTTGCGCGCTTCGAGACTTTTATCCCGCAATACCTGATTGCCGAGGCCACCGGCGCTTACTGCCGCTCGGTCGCCGCGGCGGATTTTTTCGCGGGTGACGAGCGCTTTAGCCAGTTTCTCTACTCGATCGGTGTAGTGCCCAACGATTTACCAAACCTGTTCCCCTTCCTGGCGCGAGAATTGCTGCATGACCGCAAGCTGATCGTTTTTCCCGAAGGCGGCATGGTCAAGGACAAGCGCGTGATGGACCACCGCGGTGAATACAGCGTGTTTTCCCGTACAGCCAACGAACGCCGCAAGCATCATCGCGGCTCGGCGGTTATCGCGCTGGCGCTCGATGCGTTTAAAACCGCGTTACTGCACGATTACGCGGCAGGTCGCTACGACCGGGTGGAGCGCTGGGCCGAACAACTGAATTTCAACGACGTCGAGCACCTGATGGTGCAGGCGGTCAAGCCCACGATTATCGTGCCGAGCCACATTACCTTCTACCCGATCCGCGTCAGCGACAATATCCTGCACCAGGCCGCGCGCCTGTTTAACCGCGGCATCAACAAGCGCTTTGCCGAGGAATTAATCGTCGAGGGCAACCTGTTGTTCAAGGACACCGATATGGATATCCGTTTTTCGACGCCGATCGTCGCCGGCGACTACTGGCGCTGGTGGGAAAAGCGGTTGCTGCCGAACGTCGTGCATCGCTTCGAATCCCTGGACGAATTGTTCGCGCTCAAACCCAAACCGGGACACTGGGGCGGCCGGATACACGCCATCGGCATGAAGGCGAAATCCAGCAAGCTGCGCGATGCCTACATGCACTCGATGTACGAGGCCGTCACCATCAACCTCAGCCACATCGCGTCGTTGATCGTATTGCGGCTGTTCCAGGGCGGGTTGCGTAGCATCGATTGCGGCCGCTTTCACAAGATGCTCTACCTCAGCATCAAGCTGTTACAGCAATCGAGCTACGATTTGCATCGAAGCCTGCGTAATCCCGAAGAGTACGGCGCCATCATCAACCGCGGCAGCAGCCGGCTCGAGCAATTTCTGAAGACGGCCAAAAACATGAAGCTGCTGCACGTGGAACAGGGTGAGTACATACTCGACGCGAAATTGATCCACGATTTCGAGATCGACAAGGTACGCACCGAGAATCTCATCAGCGTGTACGCCAATGAAATCAGCCCCCTGTCGAAGGTTACCCGGATTATCGAGAACGCGATCGCCCGTACCGACAAGGTCAAAGCGCGCGCGCTGGCCGATTATCGATTCAACGACCAGCTGCTTGCCTATAGCTGGGATTACAACAGGTTTCAGCGCGAGCGTTACCAGGAGATAAACGAGCAACAAACCCAGAACGCCGACGCCAACTGGTACTTCCTGAAGTCAAAACGCAAGTCCGCGAGCGCGGTGATGTTGATACACGGATTCATGTCGAGCCCGGCGGAGCTGAGAAGCCTGGGTGAGCGCCTGCATGCCGACGGCCATCACGTGCTCGGCGTGCGCCTGAAGGGTCACGGCACCTCGCCCTGGGATTTACGTATCCGCAGCTGGCATGACTGGGCCGCTTCGGTAGAACGCGGCTATGAGATCGTCAAGGCCTACAGCCAGTCGGTACATATCGTCGGATTTTCAACCGGCGGGTTGCTGGCGCTGAACCACGCGGCGAATCATCCGAATCGTCGCATAAAATCGGTCATCAGCGTGTCGGCACCGGTACATTTTCGCAACAGGAACATGATTTTCGTACCACTCCTGCATCACGCAAACCGACTGGTAAGCTGGGTTACCGAGGAAGGCCTGGTTCCGTTCCGTCCCAATGAGCCGGAGAACCCGGAGGTCAACTACCAGCATATTCCCATCAGGGCATTATACCAGTTGCAGCAACTTATCAACAATTTGACAGAAAATAGCGTCACGATCGCAGCAGATGTCCACCTTTTTCAGGGCAATCGCGACCCCGTGGTCGACCCGGCCAGCGTTAAAACCCTCGAAAAACTGATACAGTCGGAAACCAAGCGAGTCACGATGCTTGAAAGTGACACCCATGGCGTCGTTTATCGCAATGTTGACGACGTTCAGCAGAAAATTTGCGCTTCACTTCTATAATCAGTTTAATGTCAGCCACTAGCTCTACAGTGACTCCAGCTTCAAGGCTAATATACGGCTAATGCACCACCCTACTCGCCTCTTAATATATGGCTTCACCATCGTCATCCTGCTGATGATAGCGCTGGCTTTTATCGCTTTTCATTCGAGCAGTGTCGGCAATCGAGACGTCAATTTCGAGGTTGCGCGCCAGCTGGAAAAGATAAATCTCGTCAATGAACTCTCGACCATTATTCAAAGCCGTACCCGCTTCATGCAGTCCATGCTGCTGCACGACGAACAATTCATCGAAGATGAATCCTGGCCCAGCTTTAATCGCCTGAGAGGCAGCTACAACGAAACCCGCGAACGGCTGGTACCGATGCTGGCGCCGCGCGAACGAGAAATCATGGAGGCGATCGACCGCCTCGACCGCGACATCAACGACCTGAACCGCCAGGTTTCGGTGCTATTCCTGAACGGCAGTCGTGACGAAGCCAGCAAGATACTATTACAGGAAGTATTGCCCAAGACGGCTCCGCTGCTGTCGCATCTTTCCGAACTGACGCAGGCGCAACGCATGGATGTGCAAAAAGCGCTGCTGCTGTCGAGCAGCGATGCCGAGGCGAGCCGCACCCAGATTGCCATATTCTCGGTATTCGCGGTACTGGTCAGCTTAACCGTTACCTGTATTGCGATCTGGTATGGGCGCAAGCTTTCAGGCCAGTTACAGGACATGAACAATTATCTCGAGCAGAAAATTTACGAGCGCACCGAATCGCTACTCGACACGCAAAAGGAACTGCTGGAAGACAACAACGAGCTGACCCGCATGGCCCTGACCGACAGTCTGACCGGACTGTCGAACCGAACCCATATGAACCAGATCCTGCACAAGGAATACTCGCGCTTCGAGCGTCACAACCAGCGCTTCGGTATCATCATGCTCGACATAGATCACTTCAAGAGAGTCAATGACAACTTCGGGCACGACACCGGCGACGTCGTGCTCAAGAAACTGGCAATGATCTTCGATAATGCTATTCGCACCAGCGATTTTATTGCCCGCTGGGGCGGCGAGGAATTTTTGATTTGCTGCACCACGATCGAGGAAGCCGACTTGCTGCCGATCGCCGAAACCATTCGCCAACTGGTGGCCAGTACCGAGTTCGACAACGTTGGCCAGATAACCGCGAGCCTCGGCTGCGCGGCAATCGTCAAGGGCGAAACCATCGGCGAATTGATCAAGCGCGCCGACATCGCGCTCTACGAAGCCAAGAACAACGGTCGCAACATGACGGTGGTATCCGAATTCACCGACCTGTCGCTCCCGGGTCAGGCCTAGACCGTCGGTTTAGATACGAACTCCTTCGATATTCAGCTCGACCAGCACTTTGCCGACCCACTGGGGCAAGCCAAAATCGGCCGCGTCGATTTCGACATTGCCGCTGAAGCCGCTGCGATATCCGCCCCAGGGATCCTTGCCCTCGCCGATATGCTTGACGTCGATTGCCACCTCCCTGGTAACGCCGAGCATCGTCAGGTTACCCGTGAGCCTGTCGCCATCCGGGCCCGCCTGGTAGCCGGTGCTGTCAAAGCTGATCGTCGGGTAGCTGGCTACATCGAAAAAATCGTCGCTACGCAAGTGCTTGTCGCGCTCGGCGTGATTCGTATCCAGACTGCCGGCATCGATGGTGACGCTTACCTTCGACGCCGCGGGATTAGCCGGGTCATGGCTGAACTTTCCGTCGAAGTCATTGAATCCGCCAACGACGAAGGAGTAACCCAGGTGGCTCGCCTTGAAAGTAATAAAGGCGTGCTGACCCGGGATATCGATCTTGTAATCCGCGGCCAGCACGGGACCCGTGGCGAAGAAGATTGCGCTGAAAAAAGCGCTTAGTAATGCTGCTGGTTTCATATTATGGCTCCTGTGGATGGATTTCCAATTCGCGATTAGCGATCCGCTATCCCCAATATACGGCGCAGCGTGTTGTTCCGATCAATGAAATGATGTTTCAGGGCTGCGGCGACGTGCAGCACAACCAGGGCAATCAGTGCGTAGGACAAATAGCGGTGTACCAGGCCCGAATTGTCGGCCTGGTTCGGGATTGCGCTAACTGTGGCCGGAATCGAGAACCAGTCAAACACGCTGATCGCGGCTCCGTCGGCGGTGGATATCAGATATCCACTCAACACGATCAGGGCAGTTATCGCGAGCAGTAGCCAATGGACCAGGCGCGCCAGGCGCTGCTCTAAACGGGAGGTTCCGGCAAGCGGTTCAGGAGCGGGGCTGACACCGCGCCACACCACCTGGAACAGCAACACGAGTACGAACAGCATCCCGATACTCTTGTGTAACCAGGGCAGACTGTTGTACCAGGCGTCGTAATAATCGAGTTCGACCATGTAGAGGCCGAGCCCAAGCAGGGATAGAATAATGACTGCGCTAAGCCAGTGCAGCGCAATGGCGATCCAGCCATAACCTTTTGCGGTATTGTGCAGCTCGATTTTCAATCAGGGCCCAACTTCATCGAATATTCGTATCCGACCCCTTTTTGCCCGCCAGGTTCCAACTTTACCGCCTAATCGATGGAATGCAGCTCGACTTCGCGGTTCGGTCCGCGGCTAAACCATGCATGGTGTACTCGCTCGGTGCCGTGCTCGTAAAACAGTTTCAGGCTATGGGTCACTACCGGAAAAGCCAGCTCTTCCCAGGGAATTTGCTGTTGGCTAAACATTCCTACCTCGAGGCTTTCATGGCCCGCGGAAATATCGCTGATCAGTTCGCCATGAAACATCAGGTAGACCTGCGAAATATAGGGCATGCTGAAGATGCCGAACAGGGTCAGCGGTCCCGCGGTTGCGTTGGCTTCTTCCAGCGCCTCACGCGCCGCCGCCTCGGCCACGGTTTCGTTGTTTTCCATGAATCCGGCGGGCAGTGTCCAGCGCCCGTAGCGCGGTTCGATGGCGCGCTTGCAGAGCAGCACCTCGTCACCACGGGTGAGTATCGCGCCACAGACATTGTTAGGATTCTGATAATGCACGTAGCCGCAATGATCGCAAACAAATCGTTCGCGGTTATCGTCGACCGGTATTTTAAGGGTTACCGGCTGCCCGCACTGGCTACAGTAGTTCATTGATCGATCAGCCTCGCAGCGGCGAGTAAAACCTGCCTGACCTTGTGCATACCTTGCTCCACGTTGGCGAGAATTTCCTGCATGCTGAGCACGCGATCTTCGATGCCGGCGGCCCAGTTAACGACCAGCGCGAGACAGGCATACTCGAGCTCGAGTTCGCGTGCCAGCGCTGCCTCCGGCATTCCGGTCATACCGACGATATCGCAGCCGTCGTTTTTCAAGCGCCGGATCTCGGCGGCGGTTTCGAGTCGCGGCCCGTTGGTGGCACCATAGGTGCCGGCAGCGACCAGCGGCTGGCCCAGTTGGAGGCCGACTTCGATGACGATGCCGCGCAGCTGCGCGCTGTAGGGCCAGCTGAAATCGATATGGGTAACCGAAGAATCGTCGCCTTCGAAGTAAGTGTGCTCTCGACCCGAGCTATAGTCGACAATCTGATCGGGGACCGCCAGGGTCAGGGGTGACATTTCCTGGCTGATTCCACCCACCGCATTAACCGAGATAATATGGCTGACGCCGTGTTGTTGCAGTGCCCACAGATTGGCGCGGTAGTTAATGCGATGCGGCGGAACCCTGTGGCCGGGCCCATGACGGGGAAGAAAGCACAGCGCAATATCCTGCCAGCGCCCCTGCAAAATATCGGCCGAGGTATCGCCGTAAGGCGTAGCGCGCGGCACCTGCTGCTCCAGCTTGAAATCGTCACCCAGCGAGTACAGGCCGCTGCCGCCAATAATCGCAAGCATTAAACAACCTTTTCTGGCAGCGAATAGATACTGGACAGATTGCGGAAGTGCCCGTTCAAATCCATGCCGACGCCATAGACATAACAATCGCCGCATTCGAGACCGACATAATCGGGCCGGATATCGGCCTTTTTGCGCTCGTGGCTTTTACGAATCAGGAACACGCTGGTGCATTTGCGCGCGCCGTGCTTGAGGCAATAGGACTTCACTTCCTCCAGGGTATACCCCTGATCGAAGATATCGTCGATGATGATCACGTTGCGATCCCGGATTTCATTTTGCGGATAAGCCTTCCACAGCACATCCTTTCCGAGCGTTGCCAGCCGGTAGCGTGTCGCATGCACGTAATCCAGCGTTAGCGGAAACTCCCAGTGTCGCAGGAGTTGGCCGGTTAGGTAAAGTCCACCGTTCATGACGCACAGCACCAGCGGAAAATCATCGCGGCTGTCGTTTTCGACCTTGCTCGCAAGCTCGGCAATACCCTGTTCAACCGAATCGGCATCGAACAGCAATTCGGCTGTCTGGTGTACCTGCTGGGCGCGCTCTGCGTGCATACTACCTGTTGTCTACGGCAATTGGATCGGCAAGGTGAATCGTCGAAGTCGGAAACGCGATTTCCGCGTTATTCGCCTCGATGATTTCGGCGATGCGCAGCATCACGTCCTGCTTGATCCGGTGGAATTCTACCCACTTCGTGGTTTTCGTAAAGCAGTAGATGAAGAAGTCCACGGATGAATCCGAGAACTCGTTGAAATTGACCATCATCGTCTTATCCACATCGATTTCATCGTGGCTCTGCAGCATGGCCTTCACTTCGCTAACGACATTTTCCATGCTGGTCAGATCGGAGTAGCGCAAACCAATGGTTTCGTAAATGCGCCGGTTATCCATGCGCGATGGATTCTCCACGATTATGCTGGTGAAAATAGCGTTTGGCACATAGATCGGCCGCGACTGAAAATCGCGGATCACCGTGAGGCGCCAGCCAATTTTTTCGACCGTACCCTCGAGGCTGCGATCGGGCGAGCGGATCCAGTCGCCCACCAGGAAAGGCCGGTCGAGATATATAATCAGGGCGCCGAAAAAGTTGGCGAGCAAATCCTTGGCCGCAAAACCGACCGCAATACCGCCGATACCGCCCATCGCGAGCACGCCCGAGACGCTGAATCCCAGCGTCTGCAGCACCACCAGGCCCGTTGTGATGATAAGCGCGAGCCGCACCAGTTTGCCGATCGCCTCGGCGGTATGCTGGTCGATCTGGTCCGAATCGCGCGTAAACTCCTGTTCCGCACCCCTGATGAGGCCTAACAGGAACCAGGTGATACAGAGCAGAACCCCAACGTCGCGCACCGGGTCGGAATAGGAAAATATCGGATTCTCTGTCCTGGCATAGACAAGATCGATTGCGAGATCGAGTCCCACCAGCCACACCGCCCAGGTGATCGGCCGCTTCATCGATTTGAGAATAATGTCGTCCCAGCGGCTCGGTGTCCGATGGAGGCGGGTCAGCATCTTGGTCAAAAGCCGCTTGATAAAGAAACTCGCGAAAGCGGTCGCCAGCAGGATTAAAAATACCTGCGCCACCCAGGCTAGCTCCCCTTCCATTCCGGGTATCAGTTTTACCAGTTCATTCATTATTCAAACAAGTCTCCGCTACTCGCCAGGCCCAGCCGGTGGTTGAAAGCCCGCAACTCCTCGCAGGCGCTCAGCCATTGCCGGGTCTCGAACAAACCCTTTGTTGGCGGTTCGCCATGCAAGCGTACCATGCGTATTTGCGAGGTCGGATTATTGTAGCCCTGCAGCGCATCAAGCACTTCGTCGGCACCGTCCGGGTTATTGCAAACCAGCAGTATATCGCAACCGGCATCGAGCGCATGCCCGGCGCGCTCGGCATAGCCGCCAACCGACTCGGCGCCGCTCATACTTAGATCGTCGCTGAACACGACACCCTCGAATTCGAACTGCCCGCGCAGCACCGATTCGATCCAGAAACGCGAATAACCGGCGGCAATCGAGTCGACCCGATCGTAAATCACGTGCGCCATCATGATGCCGCTTAGATGCGTCGCGATAACCCGTCGAAACGGGATCAGGTCGAGCGCTTCGATTTCCATAAAACTGCGTCGATCGAAAGGCATCACGTGGTGCGAATCCCCCTCGACCGAGCCATGCCCGGGAAAATGCTTGCCCACCGCCTCCATACCGGCGCGACGCATGCCGCGGATCCAGGCGTTGGCCAGGTGACACACCGTCTCGGGCTCTCGATGAAACGCGCGATCGCCGATGACGCTACTGATCGGATTAGCAATATCCAGCACCGGAGAGAAACTGAGATCGATGCCGTAATAAAGCAGCTCCGATGCCATCACCCAGGCAAAGATTTCCGCAAGGCGAATGGCCTCATGCGGCGCGTCGTCATAAAGGTCGCCTAAATGGCCCATGGCGGGAATCGCCTCGAAACCGTCGCGAAAACGCTGCACCCGTCCACCTTCCTGATCGACCGCGACCACCAGGCGCGGGTCCCTGAGCGCATGAATTTCGCGGCATAGCCGGGCCAGTTGCGCGGGATTCTCGTAATTGCGGCTGAACAGGATCACGCCGCCGACCTGCGGATGCCGCAAACGTTTTCGATCGGTATCGTCCAGCACCGTACCAGCGACATCGACCATTAACGGACCTAGCGTCACGCC
Source organism: uncultured Gammaproteobacteria bacterium (assembly GCA_947260025.1). Classification (GTDB taxonomy): domain Bacteria; phylum Pseudomonadota; class Gammaproteobacteria. The sequence goes on along the minus strand of CAMYON010000052.1, from coordinate 9,007 downwards.
GCGGTCTCCATCACGACTACCGCCTCGACGGCAATACCCTCTTCTCGACCAATGAAACCAAGCTTCTCGGTAGTTGTCGCCTTGATATTGATTGCCTTTACCGGACAATCGAGCTCTCGTGCCAGGACCTGTTTCATTTCCTGCAATCGGGATCCGATCTTCGGCGCCTGCAGGATTACGGTGATATCGGCATTACCCAGCCGCATCCCATCCTGATCTGCGAGGCCTTTCACCGCGCGCAGAAATTCTCGGCTGTCCCGGCCCTGGTTAACGGCATCGCTATCGGGAAACAGCTGGCCAATATCGCCTCGGCCGAGCGCCCCGAGCAAGGCATCGCACAGCGCATGGATCAGCACATCACCGTCCGAGTGCGCCAGCACCGCCTTGCCGTGGTTAATCTCGATACCACCCAACACGAATCCGCTACCCTCGGTGAAGGCATGCACGTCGTAGCCGTGCCCGATCCTGATTGAAGTCATCGGCATTTAGCCCCGCAGATACTGATTCCCGGAATTATAACCGTCCGGCAGCGCAACTACACGCGGCTGAG
>CAMYON010000052.1:0-8370 GCA_947260025.1 uncultured Gammaproteobacteria bacterium | reverse complement strand
ACCTGCATCAACAGGGTCGCAATGCCGAGTACGAGCTGCAGGATGATCATCATGCCTACCAGTTTAAAACCGCGCTGCGTGCGTGGCTCGCCGAAACGGGAGCGTCCGCGGAGATACCAGATCAGCAGCAGCACTCCAGTGACGATGGCTAACCAGCGATGATCGAACTGCACCGTTACCATATTTTCGAACGGATTCAGGTACCAGGGCGTCAGCGCACCGATGCCCTCCGGAACCAGTTGCCCCCCCATCAGCGGAAAGGTATTAAAAATCATGCCCGCGTCGAGCCCCGCGACGAAACCGCCGCTCGCTATCGTAAGCAGTACCAGGCACAGCAGCGCGATCGACGCCTTGCGCCAGCCGCCAACCTCCGATTCAGCGAGGCGTCGATACTCCGCGGGAAACGCGAGATTGAAAATGGTCCACAGGATAAACCCGTAAATCAGGATCGCGCTCAGCAAATGCGCGGTCAGCCGATACTGGCTGACGTGCGGATTGCTAACCAGCCCGCTCTTGACCATGTACCAGCCGAGCAGGCCCTGGAATCCGCCCAGTAAAAACATGGCTACCAGCCTGGGCGTCAGGCCGGGCTTGATCATCTTGCGCAGCAGGAAGTAGAGAAACGGCAACAGGAATACCAGGCCGATCAGGCGGCCGAGCATACGATGCGAATACTCGAACCAGTAAATCGACTTGAAACCGTCGAGCGACATTTCCCGGTTCAGTTTCTGAAACTCCGGGAATTGCTGGTAAAGTTCGAACTCGGCGCGCCACTGCTCGGCGTTTATCGGCGGCAGCATGCCGGTCGGATGCCAGGTCACCATGGAAAGCCCCGAATCGGTCAGCCGCGTGACGCCGCCGAGGATAACCATCGCAAACACCAGCATCAGGCAAAGCAGCAACCAGCGCAGGATCGCGCGATCGTTATCACTAATGTCTTGCATCGTGGAATAATACTCCGGGTTACTGCCGAGCCGAAGTATCCTTATGGATCGCCGCCGACCCGACGAAAGCGAGCGGTATTGTGCCGCCCTGAAGCATAATCGTCCAGCCTGCCGTCCATCTTGCGGCCGAGCTGGTCGAGACGCTGCGCGGTAGGCGGATGCGTATTCATGAACACCGTCAATTCCGAGGCTTCGGGATTGATGCTGTCTATCGTGGTTAATACGTCAAGCAGCGCGTATGGATCATAGCCGGCACGGGCTGCAAGCACCACGGCGCGCAAATCGGCGTCGTACTCGTACTTTCTATCCAGTCCGGAGGCATAAAGCTGCACCCCGGAATTAATCAATTTCTTAAGCTCTTCGGCATGGTGTTCATGACTGGCCGCTTTGACCCCGAGATCGGCCCAGAATTCCCGTTTCATGGTTTTCTGCAGGGCCTTGAGATGATGTTTACGCACCACATGCGCGATTTCATGCGCCAGTACGCCGGCCAGCTGGGCCTCGTTCTCGAGCAGGTTGTAAAGTCCAAGGGTAATAACGACGTAGCCGCCGGGGGCCGCGAAAGCATTGACTCCCTCGGAATCGATCACTCCGAAGCTCCAGGGAAGATCACTGCGCCTGGATTGCGCAGCAACCCAGTAACCGACATCGTTGACGTACTGCTGCAGGCCGGCATCGTCAACCAAAGGCGCCGCGCCGAGCAATCCCGATATCAGGTTCCCGCCGACCTCGATTTCCTCCTCGGTGCTAAGCTTGCCGCGAGCCCTGTCTATTGCCTCTTGCCCCTGCCTGGTTTTTTGTTTCAGTTTCTCCCCTGCCTGTTTCAGCTCTTCGTTCAGATCCTCGAGACTTAGCGCAAACGAGGGTGTCGTAACAGCCGGGCCCAGGCCGAGGCTAACCAACAGAATTACCTGGCTCAGAATTTTCATTTACTGTTTTTTACCCGAGATATGGGGGACCCTGGTCGAACTTAGCCCCCCCTGCCTGGCAAAACTGCCGGCGCGTTTGCTATTGCTGGCAAACTTTATCATTTTTTCGAACTCTGCAAAATCCGCCCGCGCGGTTTTGATTTCTTCTTCGCTAAGGCCCCTGACTCCGATGGTTGCCGTTCCCGAACTGGTGGCGGAACTATCGGATTTGAAAAAACTACTCGCCTTACGAGAAAAGGAGGCCAAACCCGCGAGGAAGCCACGTGAATCCGACTCGTTTGTCGTTTCCACGACCGGGGCCGCATTGCCTTCACGCACCTGGTAACTGCGCACCCAGCCTATAATCGAATGCTCTTCCGAAAATACCTCCTTCCAGCCACCCTGGCGCGAAAAAATACTGACCGTGGTGCCGGCGGTGATCTCCCCGACACGCTGCGCCCCATGACTCGGACTGGCGTGCACGGCGGCAGTACGTACGACGATGCCCTGCTGATTCGCCTGCAGGGGAGCGATCAGTAAAACCGACAGCACAGCTAATAGAATAAAGTGTTTCATCAGCATCGGAGTATAGCAACAGATACACCGATAAGAAGTTTTCAGCCAACCACGACATTTGACCCCGTTGTCGCTCGAGGTGCGCAGCAGACAGTGTTTTACTACCCGGGAAAGTCTGGCCGTCGCGAGCGCCGTGAGTGCAAGGCACTTTTTGCAGCGAAGGCGCGAGCGTACGCATAGTACGTGAGCGTCTCGCTGCAAAAAGTAACGCCGCAATCGCGGCGCGCAGCAGGCCAGACAAAAAAAAGGCGCCTAAGGGGCGCCTTTCTCGTCCTCACTGCTTCTATTTTTTTTAATTACGCAGCTATCTCCTCCAATTTCCTACCCTTTTAAAACTGACCACTTGCTATCAGATTCAAGGCCTGCGGGCCACTGGCCGCTCATTTGTGACGGGCTAGTAAACCACAGGCACATCGAAGTTACCACCAAATTTTTAATAAATCACATTTGTTACCAAAGTAAATCCAGCCGGTGGATTTATACTATTATATCGTTGATCATTACGTGAGAACCGCTCTGCACCAGTCTCGAAACATGTTAGCCCAGACGTTAAAACCGGAAGAATACCGCATTACCGAAGAGCCTTACTACGAGGCCGTTGCCAATGAAATCGAGGTTTTCGAGTCGGCCTACCAGAACAAGCTGGCGGTGTCGCTGCGTGGCCCGACGGGCTGCGGTAAGACCCGTTTCATGGAGTACATGGCCTGGCGCCTGCATCTGCCGCTGATTACCGTTTGCTGTCATGACGACCTGACCGCGTCCGATCTGATCGGCCGCTACCTGATAACCGATAACCAGACCGTCTGGGTCGATGGCCCACTGACCGCGGCGGTGCGCAACGGGGCGATCTGCTATCTCGATGAAATCGTCGAGGCACGAGCCGATACGACGGTGGTAATCCACCCGCTGGCGGATGATCGACGCGTACTGCCGGTGGAAAAACTGGGTGAACTAATCGTCGCCCACGAAAATTTTTGCATGACGATTTCCTACAATCCCGGGTACCAGAGCGTTCTCAAGGATATCAAGCAGAGTACGCGCCAGCGTTTCGTCGCGCTGGAGTTCGATTATCCGCGCGCCGAGCTGGAACATAAAATCGTGCAAACCGAGTCCGGGCTGGATACGGCCAGGGCGCGGCTGTTGATTCGTTTCGCGCAACTCACTCGCAACCTGAAGGGTGCCGGCCTCGACGAAGGCGCCAGCACGCGCCTGCTGGTGCATGCCGGCAAGTTGATGATGAGCGGTATCGCGCCGGTTGACGCCTGCGCCAGTGCGGTGTCGCAGGCGCTCACCGACGACCGCGAGATGATCAGCGCGGTGAACGAACTCTGCGCCTCGGTCTTCTAAATCAGTCAGTCGATAAGTTTCACAGGCACACTAGCGAATCCAGCTATCGATGAAAGCGAGCGAAATCTTTCATAAAACGGCGAAAGGCCAGGCAGAGATTGAAACCAGGTCGAACGCGCTGTCGGTAAAACAACGACGGGTGCTGATCCTGGTGAATGGCGAGAACAACGCGGCGACGCTGAAAGAGCTGTCGCTGTGTGAAGATATCGTCGAAATCCTCCAGACCCTGGTCGACGGCAACTTCATACAGCATGAGGATATGACCAACTCGTCGACCTATGACCGCACTCAGCCCAGGGGACTGGGCTCATAACCATCCCCCGGTGCAATCGAATTCACGAGCAATAGATTACCGACATTTAGCAATTGAATGGGGCGCCACAATCATCCAGTAAATTGATGGGAGTGACGAATTCAGGCGCTACTTTCTCGGGTCTACCCGAGTCAGCTGGTCCAGTCCGGCACCCGATAACTCGTAAGCCTGGCCAAAACCGCGAACGAAGCTGCCTGCCTCGACTTCGACTCGAAACAGATGAAAATCGGGCAGCGGTTCGATAATCTCCATGACCTTGCCGAAGCGCCGATGGAACGCCTGCATAATCGTGGCAAAGGCTTCGTCCTCGCGCGCTACCGCCTGCACAGTGCCGTGCAAACTGGCGCGCTTGCGAGCAAAATAATTCGATGTTGCAGCCGCATCTTCGATCAGCAGCAGGCTGATTGCGGGATTCCGCGCCAGGTTACCGGTATGGCTCGACAGCCGGGAAAGAAATAGATAGAAGTTACTCTCGACCCAGGCGCAGGGTGCATAACTCGCCTCGGGTTTATCGTCAGCGTTGATTGTCGCCAGCTGCACGCTGAGAACGCTGTCGCGCAATGCGAGATAATCTTCGCGCGCATCATTCGAATCGGTCAAATCTGGAACCGGTAGTTAAATACCGGGATATTTTGCGCTAGCCTGACATGCGCATCAAGCGCGAACTTGCCGCATCGTTCTCGCTGGCCAATTTCATCAGTTTGACCTGCTGCTCGTAGAAACGGGCATAATCGATCATACGCACCATCGCATCGACCGCATTGACGTTACTCGACTCGAGGGCCCCGGAGGTTACCGATACCGAAGCATCGGCCGGCAATTCGACGGCATTGCGACTGCGAAACAAGCCATCGTCACCGCGATAAACCTGGTCCTGGGATGGGTTTACCAGTCGAATCCGGTCGACCCCGACCAGCGTATTGGCGGCCTGCCCGGCGGCGCGGATGCTGATGCTGCCGTCGCGTCCGATTTGCAGGCTTTCAAACTGCGGAATCGATATCGGACCGCCTTCTCCGAGCACGATCTGGTTAGCGCCATTGAGTAACAGGCCACTGGGATCGATTCTGAAATCGCCGCGTCGCGAGTAAGCCGTACCGCCGTCGGGAGCCTGTACGGCAAACCAGCCGTTGCCATTGATCGCGATATCGAGCTGGCGCCCGGTCGTTGCGATCGCGCCGGGGGCGAGATTCGCCCCCGCGGCTTCGTTACTGGAATAGACTCGATCGAGATAGCCCGGTCCGGAAACAGGGTTTGACTGGAAACTGTCCAGCGCCGCTTTGAATCCGACCGTGCTGATGTTGGCGAGATTATTGGCATTGTTCTGCTGCGCAAGCATGGCTTGCGCAGCTCCGTTCATCGCGAGGTAAAGGTACTTATCCATCTCGATCTAGCTCCGGTTATTGCTATCGAATCTGGATTACGGTGTCGGTAATCGTGTTCGAGGTTTCGATCGAACGGGCGTTAGCCTGGAAGTTCCGCTGTGCCGTGATCAGGTTGACCAGTTGCTGGGTCAGATCGACGTTGGAAGTTTCCAGCGCACCCGATTGAATCAGGCCAAATCGGCCGGTGCCCGCGGAACCGGTTATCACCGCGCCCGAATCGATAGTTTCGCGCCAGGAGGTATCACCAAGCGAGCGCAGACCCTGCGGGTTAGGAAAATCCGCCATCGCAATCTGCCCCAGCGGCGTGGCAATACCGTTACTGAAGGTAGCGCGCATCAACCCGGTTTCCGAAATGTCGAGACCAGTCAATCTACCGGTGGCATAGCCATCCGAGGACAGCGAGCTGACCGCAAAACCGGTGGCGTACTGGGTCGTACCGTTGTTGGCGAAATCATGCGTGACGGTGAGCGGGCTGGCGCCGTTGGTCAGCGCTATACCGGCATTTTGAATCAGCGCAGGACTAGTCGGTGAGCTCAGCGAGCCATCCGGATTGAAGTTGAGGAATGCCGCAGCCTGGGCAATAGGCCCACTAGCGCTAGGGTGGGTGATCGAGGTACCGCCGGCAACATCGACCTCGGCGCCATCCAGGTAGGTAAACACGGCCCACTGGTTGGGATCGTTGAGCGCATTAGTCGGCGAACCGGGCAGATCGTGCACGAAATAGTAAGACAGTACGTGCGAAGAGCCCAGCGAATCGTAAACCGTGGTCGACGTCGAATGCGAGTAGGTATTGCTCGCGGACGGATCGAACAGCGCGGGATCGATCGCCGTGCTGGCAGAATTAAGGTTAACCCCTATTTCTACCTCGGTGCTGGCCTGCGGCGCGCCGGTGGAAGCCGGCAGCTGAATCGGCACCGTGGTGTTGAGGCTGGTCGAGGTCACGTTACCGCTGGCGTCGACCGGGAAGGCCTGCAGGTACTCACCGGTGCTGTTGGTGATATAGCCCGCACTATCGGCGCGAAACTGGCCGGCGCGAGTATAGGAAACATCGGTGCCGGTCAGCGATTTATTGGTAACGAAAAAACCCTGGCCGCTGATCGCCATATCGAGGCTGGCATCGGTGAACTTGAGGTTACCCTGGTCGAACTGCTGACTGACGCTGGTCACCTTGACGCCGCTGCCGATCGAGGTCGGGGTATTACCGAACGGCGAAATCTCGAAGATATCGCCAAATTCCGTGCGCGAACCCTTGAAACCGGTGGTCGCGACGTTGGCAATGTTGTTGCTGGTGACGCTGAGGTCGACGGTAGCGGCCTGTAATCCGCTGAGTGCTGTATTAAATGACATTGTTTTCTCCTGCTTTAATTACATTATTTTGCGAACCTGGCTCATATCGATATCGCCGAGGCCGGAAACGCTTAGCGTCAGATCCTGGCCACCGGCGCCGAGGGTTACACTCTCGACATCAACCACCGTATACATCGTTCCTGCGGTTACCTCGGTTCCACGATAGACCTCGGCACCGATCTGGTACTGTCCGCCCGGCAGGCTATTGCCGTCGGCATCCAGACCATTCCATTCAAAATCAACCATTCCGGCCTGCTGGATACCCAGTTCCTGGCGGTGCACCAGTTGACCGGCTCCATTCTTGACCGTGAATACCATCCTGCTCGCCGGCTGCTCGAGCTCGACCGCGCCACGCAGCGGTTCACCATCGTTCAGAAAAGCGCTTTGCGACGGTACCATCACCTTGCGGCCGACCAGCGTCGACGCCTGCAGCGCCTGGTTGGACTGGAAGGACGAACTCATGCTGCTGAAGGTGGTATTCAATTCATTGATACCGCTCACGGTACCGAACTGGGCCATCTGCCCCAGAAAATCACCGTTTTCCATCGGCTTGAGCGGATCCTGATACTTGAGCTGGGCGGTCATCAATTCCAGGAACTCGGTCTGACCGAGTTCGTCGTTGGCTTTGGTATCGGCGTTCACCGGCTTGTTGAGCCCGAGCTGGGTATAGATATTCTTGCTATCGATGTCAGACATGATCCGTCTCCGTTAATTTCCCAGCGACAATACGCGCATTAGCAGATCGCGTGAGGTGTTTAAAACCTCGACGTTGTTCTGATAGGCGCGCGAGGCCGAAATCATATTCGCCATCTCTTCTACCGGGTTGACGTTACTGCCAAACACGTAGCCTTCCGCATTGGCGAGCGCATGCCCCGGATCGTAGCGGCGTTCCACGTCCCGCTGGTTTTCGACGATGCCAAGCATGTTGACACCGACTTCACCGGGTCGGTTCTGGCCATCAATCAGGGCCTGGAACACCGGCTGGCGCGAACGATAGGCCTCGGCTTCGCTGCCGGCTATGGTTTCGACGTTGGCGAGGTTACTGGCAACCGTGTTCAGGCGCAGCGATTGCGCGCTGATAGCGCTGCCCGAAATATTAAAATTGGCAAGCAATCCCATGATTATTCTCCTTTGAGGGCCTTCATCAAACCGTTAACCTTGCCATTGAGGAAGGTAAAGCTGGTCTGGAAAAGCATGGCGTTCTCGGCAAACTTGGCCTGCTCGACGTGCGCGTCGACGCTGTTGCCGTCGAGCGACGGATGCAGGGGATTACGGTACATCAAGGTTGGCTGCACGACCCCGGATGATGGTGCGATGTGATCGCGGTGCGTGCTGGCCAGAACGATATTGTCAGACTGCTGCTGGCTTGCGCTGCGCAACATGGCGCCAAAATCGAAATCGCGCGCCTTGTAGTTGGGCGTGTCGGTGTTGGCAATGTTGGAAGCCAGAATCGACGAACGCTGGCCGCGCAGCAGTAGTGCGTCATCGTGAATGGAAAAGGCTCTGTCAAAACTGATTGGCATGGTTATCACCGTAAATCAACAATACGGATA